>NZ_JBFBHW010000011.1:0-231613 GCF_040685395.1 Kitasatospora sp. NPDC088779
CGCGGTTCGCGCTTATCATGGCCCACCCCCGCTAACCGTCCTGCGCCCGCGTGTGGGCCCGCGGCGCCGGTGCGCAGCGGGCCCTCTCGCGGTAGTTCGGACGGTCACCGCACCGGGTGCCCGGCCTCCCGCAGCGCGTCCTTGACCTGCCCGATCCGCAGGTCCCCGAAGTGGAAGACGCTCGCGGCGAGCACCGCGTCCGCACCCGCCTCGACGGCCGGCGCGAAGTCGGCGAGCTTGCCGGCGCCGCCGGAGGCGATGACGGGCACGGAGACGGCCTTGCGGACGGCCCGGATCATCTCCAGGTCGTACCCGTCCTTGGTGCCGTCGGCGTCCATCGAGTTGAGCAGGATCTCGCCGGCGCCGAGTTCGGCCGCGCGCCCGGCCCATTCGACGGCGTCGAGGCCGGTGCCCTTGCGCCCGCCGTGGGTGGTGACCTCGTAGCCGGACGCGGTCTCGGTGCCGGGAGGGCAGCGCCGGGCGTCCACGGACAGCACCAGGACCTGCCGCCCGAACCGCTGGGCGATCTCGCGGACCAGTTCCGGCCGGGCGATGGCGGCGGTGTTGACGCCGACCTTGTCGGCGCCGGCCCGCAGCAGCTTGTCGACATCCTCGACGGCGCGGATTCCGCCGCCGACGGTGAGCGGGATGAAGACCTGTTCGGCGGTGCGGCGGACCACGTCGTAGGTGGTTTCCCGGTCGCCGGAGGAGGCGGTGATGTCGAGGAAGGTCAACTCGTCGGCGCCCTCGGCATCGTAGAGCTTGGCCATCTCGACCGGGTCGCCGGCGTCGCGCAGGTTCTGGAAGTTGACGCCCTTGACCACCCGCCCGGCGTCGACGTCCAGGCAGGGGATGACACGTACGGCGAGGGTCACGGCTGGTTGCCTTCCAGGGTCTTTGCCAGCCCGGCACGATAGGCGTCGAGCTCGACCTCGACCATCATCCGGGAGTCGATCAGCCCGTCGACCACCACCATGGTGGCCGCCGGGCGGGCGGCGTCGAAGAGTTGGTGGTGGGCGCGGCCCACCTCGTCGGCGTCGCGGGCGTGGGTGATGTACATCCGGGTGCGGACCACGTCGTCCGCCGTCAGACCGTACGCGGCGAGGGCGCTGAGGCCGACGCCGAACGCGGCGAGGGTCTGCCGGTAGGGGTCGCCCTCGTGCTCGATCCGGCCGTTCACCCAGGCGGTGGAGCCGGCCACGTGCACGTGGTCTCCCGCGGCGACCGCCCGCGAGTAGCCGAACTGGTCCTCCCAGGGGGAGAATCCGCCGACCCTGCCACGCACGATCCGACGTTCCGTCATCCTGAAACCGCCTCCAGGGCCTCTTCGAGGGTGAACTTCTGCTCGTAGAGTGCCTTGCCCACGATGGCGCCCTCGACACCCGCACCGACCAGGCCGGCGATGGCGCGCAGGTCGTCGAGCGAGGAGACGCCGCCGGAGGCGACGACGGGGCGGTCGGTGGCGGCGCAGACGTCGCGCAGCAGTTGCAGGTTGGGGCCGGTCAGGGTGCCGTCCCGGTTGACGTCGGTGACGACGTAGCGGGCGCAGCCCTCCTGGTTGAGCCGCTCCAGCACCTCGAAGAGCTGGCCGCCGTCGCGGGTCCAGCCGCGGCCGCGCAGGGTGGTGCCGACGACGTCCAGGCCGACGGCGATCTTGTCGCCGTGCTCGGCGATGGCCTTGGCGACCCACTCGGGGGCTTCCAGGGCGGCGGTGCCGAGGTTGACCCGGGTGCAGCCGGTGGCGAGCGCGTTGGCGAGCGACTCGTCGTCGCGGATGCCGCCGGACAGCTCGACCTTGATGTCGAGGCGGCCGGTGACCTCGCGCAGCAGCTCGTAGTTGGTGCCGGTGCCGAAGGCGGCGTCGAGGTCGACCAGGTGCAGCCACTCGGCGCCGGCGTTCTGCCAGGCGAGGGCGGCGGCGAGGGGTTCACCGAAGGAGGTCTCGGTGCCGGACGCGCCCTTGACCAGGCGGACGGCCTGGCCGTCCCGGACGTCGACGGCGGGAAGCAGTTCGAGGCGGCTCATAGTCACAACTCTTCCAAGCTCAGAGGGTGTTGACCCAGTTGGTCAGGAGGGCGGCGCCGGCGTCGCCGGACTTCTCGGGGTGGAACTGGGTGGCCCAGAGCGGGCCGTTCTCGATGGCGGCGACGAAGGGCTGCCCGTGGGTGGCCCAGGTGACGAGCGGGGCGTGGATCCGTGCGCTGTGGGTCTCCAGCTCCCAGTGCCGCACGCCGTAGGAGTGCACGAAGTAGAAGCGGCTCTGCGGGTCGAGGCCGGCGAACATCCGGCTGCCCTCGGGCACGTCCACGGTGTTCCAGCCCATGTGCGGGATGACGGGGGCGTCCAGCGGCTCGACGACGCCGGGCCACTCGTCGCAGCCGGCCGTCTCCACGCCGTGCTCGACCCCCTTCTCGAAGAGGATCTGCATGCCGACGCAGATGCCCATGACGGGGCGGCCCCCGGCGAGCCGGCGGTCGATGATCCAGTCGCCCCGGACGGACTTCAGGCCGCGCATGCAGGCCTCGAAGGCGCCGACGCCGGGGACGAGCAGGCCGTCCGCGTTCATCGCGGTGTCGTAGTCGGAGGTGACGGTGACGTCCGCCCCGGTCCGTTCGAGCGCGCGCTGCGCGGAGCGGAGGTTGCCCGACCCGTAGTCGAGGACGACGACGTTCTTGCCCATGTTCAGGTGTCCAGTCTCTCTGCTGCGGGTCTACAGACGCATGATGCCGGAGGCCAGGCACATGACCGAGCCGAACGCGAGCACCAGGATGACGCCCTTGGGCAGCTTCTGCTTCCAGAACGAGATCACGCCGCCGGCCAGGAAGAGGCCGACGAAGATGAGGGCGAGGGCCGCCTTGCTCACAGTGCACCCTTGGTCGAGGGGAGGATTCCGGCCGCGCGCGGGTCGCGCTCGGCGGCGTAGCGCAGGGCTCGGGCCAGCGCCTTGAACTGGCATTCCACGATGTGGTGGGCGTTGCGCCCGTACGGCACGTGGACGTGCAGGGCGACCTGCGCCTGGGCCACGAAGGACTCCAGGATGTGCCGGGTCATCGTGGTGTCGTACGAGCCGATCATCGGCGCCATGTGCTCGGGCTCGGTGTGCACCAGGTACGGCCGGCCGGAGAGGTCCACGGTGACCTGGGCGAGCGACTCGTCCAGCGGCACCGTGCAGTTGCCGAAGCGGTAGATGCCGACCTTGTCGCCGAGCGCCTGCTTGAAGGCGGCGCCGAGCGCGAGGGCGGTGTCCTCGATGGTGTGGTGGGTGTCGATGTGCAGGTCGCCGTCGGTCTTGACGGTGAGGTCGAAGAGACCGTGGCGGCCGAGCTGGTCGAGCATGTGGTCGTAGAACCCGACGCCCGTGGAGATGTCGGTCTTCCCGGTGCCGTCGAGGTCGATCTCGACCAGGACCGCGGTCTCCTTGGTGGTGCGTTCGACGCGTCCGATGCGGGACATACGGGTTACAGCTCCTTGATCACTGTGCGGACGGCGTCCAGGAAGGCGTCGTTCTCTGCGGGCGTGCCGGCGGTGACGCGCAGCCACCCGGGGACGCCGTTGTCACGGACCAGGACGCCCTGGTCGAGGATGGCCTGCCAGACGGCGTGGGTGTCGGCGAAGCGGCCGAACTGGACGAAGTTGGCGTCCGAGTCGGTGACCTCCAGGCCGAGCCCGCGCAGCGCGTCGACCAGCCGGTCGCGCTCCTCCTTGAGCCGGCCGACGTACCCGAGCAGGGTGTCGGTGTGCTCCAGGCAGGCCAGCGCGGTGGCCTGGGTGACGGACGACAGGTGGTACGGCAGGCGGACCAGCTGCACCGCGTCCACCACGGCCGGGTCGGCGGCCAGGTAGCCCAGGCGCAGCCCGGCCGCGCCGAAGGCCTTGGACATGGTGCGGGAGACCACCAGGTTGGGGCGGCCCTCGATGAGCGGCAGCAGCGAGGCCCGGTGCGAGAACTCGACGTAGGCCTCGTCGACGACGACCAGGCTGGGCCCGGCGGCCTGCGCGGCCTCGTACAGCCGCAGCACGGTGTCGGCGGCGACGGCGGTGCCGGTCGGGTTGTTCGGCGAGCAGATGAAGACCACGTTCGGCCGGTGCTCGGCGATCGCGCCGAGGGCGGCGTCCAGGTCGATGGTGAAGTCGTCGTTGCGCGGGCCGGAGATCCACTCGGTGCCGGTGCCCCGGGAGATCAGCGCGTGCATCGAGTAGGAGGGCTCGAAGCCGAGCGCGCTGCGACCGGGGCCGCCGAAGGTCTGCAGCAGCTGCTGGAGCACCTCGTTGGAGCCGTTGGCGGCCCAGACCTGCTGCCGGGTGACGGCGAAGCCGGTGGTCCGGCCGAGGTACGCGGCGAGGCCTTCGCGCAGTTCGACGGCGTCCCGGTCGGGGTAGCGGTTGAGGTTGCGGGCGGCCCCGGCGACGCGCTCGGCGATCCGGGCGACCAGCTCCTCGGGGAGCGGGTACGGGTTCTCGTTGGTGTTCAGCTGGACGGGCACGTCCAGCTGCGGCGCGCCGTACGGGGACTGGCCGCGCAGCTCGTCGCGGATGGGGAGGTCGTCGATCCGAGTCCTACGAGCCTCACCAGCCACCGGAGTCGCACCAGCCTCAGAAGTCACAGGAGTCACAGGAGGAGTAACAGGAGTCACAGCAGTCACGATCCCGGCACCGTCCAGTCGAAGCGCGCCTTGATCGCGTCGCCGTGCCCGGGCAGGTCCTCCGCGTTGGCGAGGTTGACCACGTGCGCGGCGACGTCCGCGAGCGCGTCCCGGTCGTACTCGACGACCTGGACGCCGCGCAGGAAGGTCTGCACGGACAGGCCGGACGAGTGGCAGGCGCAGCCGCCGGTGGGCAGCACGTGGTTGGAGCCGGCCGCGTAGTCGCCCAGCGAGACCGGCGTCCAGCGGCCGATGAAGACGGCGCCCGCGTTGACGACCTTGGCGGCCGCCGCGTGCGGGTCCCGGGTCTGGATCTCCAGGTGCTCGGCCGCGTAGGCGTTGACCACGGCGAGGCCCTGCTCCAGGTCGTCGACCAGGATGATCCCGGACTGCCGGCCGCCCAGTGCCTCGGCGACCCGCTCGCTGTGCTTGGTCCTGGCGACCTGGACGGCGAGTTCCGCCTCGACCGCGTCGGCCAGCGCCGGCGAGTCGGTGACGAGCACCGAGCCGGAGGTCGGTCCGTGCTCGGCCTGGCTGATCAGGTCGGCGGCCACGTCGGACGGCAGCGCGCTGTCGTCGGCGAGGACGGCGATCTCGGTCGGGCCTGCCTCCGAGTCGATGCCGATCCGGCCGGCGAACAGGCGCTTGGCGGCGGCCACGTAGATGTTGCCGGGGCCGGTGACCATGTTGACCGGCGCGCACTCCTCGGTGCCCAGCGCGAACATCGCCACGGCCTGGGCGCCGCCGACGGAGTACACCTCGTCCACGCCGAGCAGCGCGCAGGCCGCCAGGATGGTCGGGTGGACGCGGCCGTCGAACTCCTTCTGCGGCGGGGACGTCACCGCGATGCCCTGGACGCCCGCCTCCTGGGCCGGCACCACGTTCATCACCACGGAGGACGGGTAGACCGCCAGCCCGCCCGGCACGTAGAGGCCGACGCGCTCCACGGGCACCCAGCGCTGGGTGACGGTGCCGCCCGGCACCACCCGGGTGGTGTGCTCGGTGCGGCGCTGGTCGGCGTGCACGGCGCGGGCCCGGCGGATCGACTCCTCCAGCGCGGCCCGCACCTTCGGGTCCAGCGTCTCCAGGGCCTCGGCCAGTTGCTCGGCCGGGACGCGGGTCGACTCCAGCCGGACGCCGTCGAAGCGCTCGGTGATCTCGATCACGGCCGCGACCCCGCGATGGCGTACGTCCTCGGCGATCGGCCGCACCTTCTCCAGGGCGGCCGCCACGTCGAACTCGGCACGGGGCAGCAGGTCACGCGGGTCGTCCAGCGAGCCGCGGAGGTCGATTCGAGAGATCACGCCACCCAGTGTAAGGAGTGGCCGGAACCCCTGGCCCCGCATTTCAGTCCGTGATACGAAAGGCGAGACGACCGGGGGGACGGGGAAAACCATGCTGGAGCACGCCCCGGAGGGCTGGACCGACACGGAGCGTGAGCTCTGGGAGGCCTTCCGTCGCGGCAACGTCTTCGACCGGCGGAGTGGCGACGCCGCCACCGACGACCCCTTCGGGGACGCCGTCTGGGGCCCCGGGCGCACCGTCCGGGCCAGGGTGCTCGCCCATCTGCTGCTGGCCGGCCCGGCCGCCGCCACCGGGCGGGTCGCCTCGCTGCGGCTCAACGGCGTGCTGGTCACCGGCGCGCTCAACCTGGCCGGCGGCGCCATCGGCCACTACGTCGAACTCCGCGAGTGCCGTTTCGAGCGCAAGATCCTCATCTCGGAGGCCTCGGCCTCGACGCTGCGCTTCGTCACCTGCCTGATCCCCCGCCTGGAGGCCTCCCGGCTCACCACCACCGGCGACCTCCACCTGGCCCGCTGCCGGATACCCGAGGGCGTACGGCTCACCGACGCCAAGGTCGGCACCGACCTGCTGCTCAACCAGACCGTCCTGGGCGGCGACCGCTACGGCCGCGCGCTGTCCGCCGACGGCCTGGCCGTCCACCAGGACTTCGAGGCCGAACGCGTGGACGTGGAGGGCGAGTTGAGCCTGCGCACGGCCCGGATAGGCGGGCGGCTGTCGCTGCGCGGCGCCCAGCTGCGCGCCGTCCCGCAGAACCGCACCTGCCTCAACGCCGTCCGGCTCACCGTCGGCCACACCCTCTACCTGACCAGCTCCGCCGACGGCGGCTGGTTCGGCTCCCGCAGCTACTACGGCTCCGGCTACGGCCAGAACCCGCCGCCCGGCGCCCCCAGCACCCCGTTCCGCGCCTACGGCCGGGTCCGGCTCTCCGACGCCCGCTTCGAGAGCGCCTGCCTGATCTCCGGCGAGTTCCACCTGGAGGGTGACGACGAGCTCTCGCTGCGCCGCATCCACACCCCCGAGCTGCGGTTCACCTGCCGGATCCGCCCCACCGGCACCGTCTCGCTCTCCCGCGCCCGGGTCGGCAACCTCGTCGACACCCCGGACGCCTGGCCGCGCGGGCGCCACCTGGGCCTGACCGGCTTCGTCTACGAGGTGCTGCGCCCGGTCGGCCCCTTCAGCGTCCAGCAGCGGATCGCCTGGCTGGAGGGCTCCTCGGTGGACTTCCAGCCCGAGTCCTACGAGCAGCTCGCCGCCGCCCTGCGCCGCGACGGCGCCGACGACGACGCCCGCGAGGTGCTGTACGCCAAGCAGCGCCGCCGCCACCGGACCCTCCCGCTGCCCGCCCGGATCTGGGGCCGGGTCCAGGACGCCACCGTCGGCTACGGCTACCGCCCCGGCCGGGCCGGCCTGTGGCTGCTGCTCGCCTGGGCGCTGGGCAGCATCTGGTTCGCCACCCACCCGCTGGAGCCGCTGAAGGCCGACGAGCACCCGCACTGGAACCCGGTGCTGTACACGCTCAGCCAGCTGGTCCCGGTCGTCGAACTCGGCCAGCAGGGCTGGAACCCCGGGGGCCTCAGCCAGTACGTCTCCGCCGGGCTGGTGATCGTCGGCTGGCTGCTCGCCACCACCGTCGTGGCCGGCGCCACCCGCATGCTGCAACGGGGCTGACCGACCCGGCGGGCCCGCCCGCGGGCACAACCCCGACGCGCCGCGACCGCGCGGGGAACTACGCTGTCCGCCGTGACAGAACGGCTGCCGCTCTTCCCGCTGAACAACGTGCTCTACCCGGGCCTCGTGCTGCCCCTGAACGTCTTCGAGGAGCGCTACCGCCGTCTCGTCGCCGACCTGCTCCAACTACCGGCCGACACGCCGCGCCGCTTCGGCGTGCTCGCCATCAAGGACGGCCGCGAGGTCGCCCCGGTCCGCCCCGAGGAGGGCCCGGCCGGGCCGCTCGACGGCCTCGGCACCGCCACCGGGGACCCGCTGGAGGCGATGTTCCACATCGGCTGCGTCGCCGACGTCGCCTCCGTCCAGGAGCAGCCGGACGGCCGCTACGAGCTGCTGGTCACCGGCACCACCCGGTTCCGGCTCCGCTCGGCGGACGTCTCCGGCCCGTACCTGACCGGCGAGGCCGAACTCGTCGAGGAACAGCCCGGCGAAGGCTCCGGCGCCCTCGCCGCCGAGGTCGAGCGGGCCTTCCGGGTCTACCAGAAGCGCCTCGCCGGGGCCCGCGAGGCCAGCACCGTCGGGCGCCAGGAGCTCCCGGACGACCCGCAGGTGCTCTCCTACCTGGTCGCCGCCGCCTCGGTGTTCGAGACCCCGGTCAAGCAGCAGCTGCTGGCCTGCCCCGACACCGCCCAGCGGCTGCGCACCGAACTCGACCTGCTGCGCCGCGAGAGCTCCGTGCTCAGCTGGCTGCCGTCGCTGCCCGCCGTCGACCTCACCCGCCAGTCGTTCAGCCCCAACTGATCCGGAAAACCCGCACGTAATCCGGGACACCCGCACGTAAGTCCGGGGGAACCCGCACGGCGAAGAAGGAGCCCCACATGGCGAAGAAGCCGAAGAAGGGCGGGCAGGGCACCCCCGCCACCGTCGCCCTGGAGACCGCCGCCGTCCCGTTCACCGTGCACGCCTACGAGCACGACCCGGCCGCCGCCTCCTACGGCGGCGAGGCCGCCGAGGTCCTGGGCGTCGCCGCCGAGCGGGTCTTCAAGACCCTGGTCGCCGACGTGGACGGCGTGCTCACCGTCGGCGTGGTCCCGGTCGCCGGGCAGCTCGACCTCAAGGCCCTCGCCGCCGCCGTCGGCGGCAAGCGCGCCGCCATGGCCGACCCGGCCGCCGCCGAGCGCAGCAGTGGCTACGTCCTCGGCGGCATCTCCCCGCTCGGCCAGCGCCGCCCGCTGCGGACCGTGGTCGACGCCAGCGCGCTCACCCACCCCACCGTCTACGTCTCCGGCGGGCGCCGCGGCCTGGAGGTCGAACTCGCCCCGGCCGACCTGGTCACCCTGACCGGTGCCCGCACCGCACCGATCGCCCGCTGACCCCGGCTGACCCCCGCTGCCCCCCTGCCCCCCCCGCTGACCCCGGCCGACGGGCCCACCCGCAGATGGGCCCGGGCCCACGCGGTCAGCCCTGCCCGCGCTCCCCCGGCCGCGCAGCGCCGTCCGGCCGAGCACCGTCGTCCGCCCGCACGGCGTCCTGCGGCCGCGCCGCGCCGTCCGCAGGGGCCTGCGGCGCGGCCACCCCGTACGGCCCGGCCCAGTACGGCGGCGGGTCCTCCTCGCGCTTGCCGAACGCCGCCGACAGCGCCAGCAGCACCACCATCGCCGCCATCGGCCACACCAGCAGCGCCCCCAGCGCGCCGAGGTCGATGCTCGCGTCGAAGTGCCCGCCGTTGCCGACCCGCCGGGCTTCGGCGATCAGGTCGTTGCTGGGGCCGAGCCACCGCCCGAGCCGCCAGGCGCCGACCGAGCCGAGCAGTCCGCCGACCACCAGTCCGAGCGCGACCGCGATGCCGCCGCCGCGCTGCCGGGTGGCCAGGAAGGCCCCGAGCGCGGTCAGGAGGCCGGCGCCGAGCGCGATCAGGGCGAAGACCGCGTCGGCCCCCGCCCGCTGTTCGCCCTCGGGGTCGGCGTAGAGGATGCGGTCGCCGTCGACGACCAGCGGCACCTTGGGCGCGAGCCAGACCCACAGCCCCGCCATCACCAGTCCGACCACGATGCAGGCCAGTACCGTGCCCGCGCCGAGCCGCAGCTCGGGCAGCAGCCGCTCCTTGAGCGTGGGGCCCGGCGACTGCGCGACCGCGAGGCCGTCCGGCGGCGGGGTCCCGGCGTCGGGGGCGGGCGGCGGCGCGTACGGATCGGGGGTGATGTCCGGCACCGCGTCCGCGGCGGCGCGGGTGGGGTCCGGAGGCGTGTTCGGTACGGTCACGGACCCCATCGTTTCACGATCGCGGCCGGGACGAGCCGTCGCCCGTACCTGGCGGAACCTGAACCCCGCACCTCGCGGAGCCGGCCCCCGCACCGCGCGGAGTCCGAGCCCCGCACCTCCCGGAGCCGGCCCCCGGGACACGCCGGGACACCCCCTACCGGGAGACGGCCCGCCGGTAGGCCCAGGTGGCGATCGCCAGCGACACCACGCCGACGCCCGCGCAGACGGCGAGGTCGCCCGCGATCAGCGCCCAGTCCGGGTCGGGTTCGAAGGTCCGGGCGAAGGCCTCGACGCCGTACGTGGAGGGCAGCAGGTCGCGCAGCCACAGGACGGGCTGCGGGAGGTGGTCGACGGGCAGCACGCCGAGCAGCAGGGCCGCCGACATGCCGAGCTGCCCGAGCATGGTGGCGATCTCCTGGCGGGGCGCGAGCAGCCCGCAGGCGGCCCCGAGCCCGGACAGGGCGGCTCCGGCGAGCGGGACGACGGCCAGCAGCACCCACAGCTGCCCGAGCGGCAGCCCGAACATCACGGCGCCGAAGGCCGCGGTGAGGACCGTCCCGGGCAGCGTGAACGAGGCGTAGGCGCCGGCCGCGCCGAGCACCACGGAGGCGGCGGGCACGGGCAGCGTCGCGTAGTGGTCGAGTCCGCCGGTGGCCCGCAGCTTCCCGAAGTACTGGGCGAGCAGGTTGAGGGCGACGAACGCCACCACCAGCACGCTGGACCCGGCGACCACGGACCGCGCGGCCGAGGTCTGCCCGGCGTCCACCACGCCCCGCATCATCACGAGGATGCCGACGGACTGGAAGGTGGCGACGAACAGCAGCGGGATCCGCGCCACCCGGGCCCGGGCGAGCTGGGCCCGGTAGACGGCGGCGAGGGCGGGCAGCAGCCGGGCCGCGGGGGCGAGCGGGGCGGGGGTGCCGCCGGTCGCGGGGGCGGCGGCCTGCGGCGGCACCGAGAGCAGCGTCACTTGGCCAGTCCTCCGTGGCGGCCCCCGAGCTTGAGGTAGGCGTCCTCAAGGCTCGGGGTGGCGAGGGTGAAGTCGTCGAGGGCGGCGAAGGCCGGGCCGGTGGTGACGGCGGCGACCAGTTCGCGGGCCTGTTCGGGGGTGGTGCGGACGGTCCAGCGGCGGCCGGTGCGTTCGGCCCGTTCGGCGAGTTCGGCGACGGCGGGGACGGCGAGCGGCGCCTCGTCCCGCCAGACCAGGTCGAGCCGGACGTCGCCGTCGACGAGGGCCTTGAGTCCGCCGGGGGTGTCGCAGGCGATGACCTGCCCGTCGTCGATGACGGCGACCCGGTCGAGCACGGTCTCGGCCTCGATGACGTTGTGGGTGACCAGCAGGACGGTGGCGCCGCGTTCGGTGCGGCGCCGGTCGACGGCGGTCCAGACGGCCCGCCGGGCGACGGGGTCCATGCCGGTGGTGGGTTCGTCGAGGACGAGCAGCGGCCGTTCCCCGACGAGGGCCGCGGCGACGCAGGCGAGCCGGCGCTGACCGCCGGAGAGCTTGGCGAGCGGCCGCTGGGCGAGGGGTTCGAGCCCGAGTTCGGTGAGGACGTCGGCGGCTTCGGCGCGGGCCTGGGCCCGGGTGAGGCCGCGCAGCCGTCCGGTGGTCTCGGCGGCGAGCGCGACGGTCAGTTCGTCGAGGGCGCTGGATTCCTGGCCGAGGTAGCCGAGCAGCCGGGCGGCCCGTTCGGGGTGGCGGACGATGTCGTGGCCGAGGAGTTCGACGGATCCGGAGTCCGGCCGCAGCAGGCCGGTGAGCTGGCGGACGAGGGTGGACTTGCCGGCCCCGTTGGGTCCGAGCAGTCCGAAGATCTCGCCCTGGCGGACGGTGAGGCTGATTCCGTCGTTGGCCCGGATCTCGGTGGCGCCGGCTCCGCGCCCGGTGCGATAGGTCCTCACGAGGTCGCGCACGGCGACGCACGGCGGGGTGTTCTGGGGTGCTCGCCCTGCCGACTCGTTCACGACCGAAGACTTTACGCGTTCGCACGGGCGAACCGGACAAGGGGGCCTGATCACCGAAAACCGGCGCGCGGCCCGCCGGGTCCCGCCGGGTCCAACCCGGGCCGTGCGCCCGTCAGTCGTCCACGACCACCATCGATCCGCCGGGCACCCGCACCGCCAGTTCCTTCCAGAATCCGGCCCGGATGGCGTAGCGGTCGTGTTCGTCGATCTGGTCGTCCTTGTGCGCGAGCAGTCCGAAGCGGGCGGCGTAGCGGAGGAGTTCGCCGTCGACCCGGTGCGGGATGCGGGGGTAGTCGGGCCAGAGCACGGTGAGCCGTTCGACGTCGCCCAACCGTTCGCTCCAGCGGCGGGCGAAGACCTGGCCGACTTCGTGGGCGTCGCCGCCGATGGAGGTGATGTCCTCCTCGCGGTCGGCCCAGCGCTGTTCGGCGGTGGTGAGGTGGGCGAGGGTGGGGAGGCTGTCGCCGGCGGTGACGGCGGGTTCGGGGGCGGGGCGGTCGACCCAGCCGCGGTCGGAGGACCAGCGCAGGACGGGGCCGGCCTGTCCGGCGGCGCCCGTCGAGCCGACGGCCTGTCCGTTGGTGCCGTGCCCGTTCGCCTGCCCGTTCAGGAGCCCGTTGGCGCCCTGTCCGTTGGCGCCGTGCCCGTTGACGAGCCCGGTGCCGCCGTGGCCGTTCGCGAGTCCGGTGCCGCCGTGCCCGTTGACGGCCGAGGCGACGGCGGGGGTGCGCCCGGCGAGGTCCTTGGGGGTGGGGACGACCTTGAGCGCGGCGGCCGACTGGGGCCGCCCCGCCGCTGGAACCGCCCCTGGAACCGCCCCTGGTACGGCGCCCGGGACGGCCCCGACGGCGGAGGCCCCGACGGCAGCGGGCACGGCGGCAGCGGGCACGGCGGCCGGCTGGACGACCGGGGGCGCCACGACCGGCGCCGCGGCGGGTGCCGCCACGGGCGGGCCGACGGGCGGGGCGGCGAGGATCTTGGCGATCTCCTGGCGGGCGCCGGGCGCGGGGAAGACGCTGGCGTTCTCCCGGAGGCTGAAGGAGCCCTCGATCCACTCGCGGTCGAGCACTCTTCGCTCGTCGGCCTCGCCGACCAGGTCCTCGGACTGGTTGAAGTCGCCGTCGGCGGCCTGGAGCGCCCACAGGTGGACGGCCACGCCGTGTTCCTTGGCGGTCATCATGCCGGGCAGCAGGTCGCCGTCGCCGGTGATCAGGACGACGTCGGCGCAGGCCCGGTTGCGGGCGAGTTCGGAGAGTTCGGCGTGCATGGCGGCGTCGACGCCCTTCTGCACCCAGCGCCCTTCGGCGCGGGTGAGGGCGCCGAGCCGCACGGTGACGCGGGGCAGGACGCGCAGCCGGCGGTGTTCGGGCATCGGGCGCCGGTCGGGGGCGGCGTCGAACCAGTAGATGCGCAGCAGCGGCAGTCCGGTCTCGGCCTCGGCGCGTTCGCGCAGCGCGGTGATCAGCGCGGTGTGGTCGACGGTGACTCTGGAACGGGACGGGTCACCGGCGAGCAGGCTGGCGGCGGCGCCCAGCAGGTATCCGGCATCCACCAGGACGACACAGCGGTCCATCGCGCACCTCTTTCCACTCGCCCTCGTGTGGGGGTCGGGCCGGGTGGGCGCGGATCCGCCCGTCGTCCGGGCGTGGTGGGGTGAGGGGCCCCCGTGGCCGCCCGATCGTTGGGTCACCTTTTCCCCCTGGTTCGCGCGCCGAACCTCGACGGATGTCGCGGTACCGCAACGGCAAGCCCAACGGAACGCAAAGGCGGGCCCCGTTCAACGACGGGGCCCGCCCTTGGTCACGCCGGGGGGTGCGAGCGGGCGCTCGCCGCGGGGTGCGAGCGCCGGCGGCCCGGCGGGGCCGGGTGTCAGCCCTTGAGCTCGGCGGCGACCAGCTCGGCCAGCTGGACGGCGTTGAGCGCGGCGCCCTTGCGCAGGTTGTCGTTGGACACGAACAGCGACAGGCCGTGCTCGACGGTCTCGTCGGCCCGGATGCGGCCGACGTAGCTCGGGTCCCGGCCGGCGGCCTGGAGCGGGGTGGGGATGTCGGACAGCTCGACGCCGGGGGCGGCGGCGAGCAGTTCGGCGGCGCGCTCGGGGCTGATCGGGCGCTCGAAGCGGGCGTTGATCTGGAGCGAGTGGCCGGAGAAGACCGGGACGCGCACGCAGGTGCCGGCGACCTTGAGGTCCGGGATGCCGAGGATCTTGCGGCTCTCGTGGCGGAGCTTCTGCTCCTCGTCGGTCTCGTTGGAGCCGTCCTCGACGATGGAGCCGGCCAGCGGCACCACGTTGAAGGCGATCGGGCGCTGGTAGACCTTGGGCTCGGGGAACTCGACGGCGGAGCCGTCGTGGGCGAGCGCGGCGGCGCCGTCGACGACCTTGGCGGCCTGGTCCTGGAGTTCGGCCACGCCGGCCACGCCGCTGCCGGAGACGGCCTGGTAGGTGGAGACGACGAGCGCGGCGAGGCCGGCCTCCTCGTGCAGCGGGCGCAGCACGGGCATGGCGGCCATGGTGGTGCAGTTCGGGTTGGCGATGATGCCCTTGGGTCGGTCGGCGATGGCGCCGGGGTTGACCTCGGAGACGACCAGCGGGACGTCGGGGTCGCGGCGCCAGGCGGAGGAGTTGTCGATGACGACGGCGCCGGCCGCGGCGGCCTTGGGGGCGAGGGCCTTGGAGGTGGAGCCGCCGGCCGAGAAGATCACGATGTCCAGGCCCGTGTAGTCGGCCGTGGCCGCGTCCTCGACGGTGACCTCGGTGCCCTGCCACGGCAGGGTGCGTCCGGCCGAGCGGGCCGAGGCGAACAACCGCAGCTGCTCGACCGGGCCCAGTCCGCCTTCACGACCAGCGCGCTCCGCCAGGATCTCGCGGACCACTCCGCCGACCTGGCCGGTGGCCCCGACAATGCCGATCTTCATTCCGACTACTCCTCTGGATGGTGCTGTCTACAGCCGCACTCTGCCCATCATGCCTTGTCACGCGGGTGCGGCGGCCTGGTGTTCCACGCTATGAGAGAGGGCTAGTGGTCCAGACCACTCACCAGCTTCAGCGCGGCCTCGACCTCCGCCTCCCCGGCCGGCAGCAGCGGCAGCCGGACGTCCGGGGTGGGGATCCGGCCCTGGGCGTGCAGCACGCCCTTGATCACCGTCGGGTTCGGCGCGGCGAAGGCGGCCAGCGCCAGCCCGGTGAGCCGGTGCCCGAGCGCCCGGGCCCGGGCGGCGTCCCCGGCCTGCCAGGCCCGCGTCAGCTCGACGAACCGGGCGGTGGCCAGATGGGCGGAGGCGAGGATGCCGCCGGCCGCGCCGAGCGCCAGCAACGGCGACAGGAAGGCGTCCTCCCCGGTCAGCACCGCGAAGTCGGCGGGGGCGGCGGCGAGCAGTTCCACCGCCGTCTGGTCCACTCCCCCGGTCGCGTACTTGACGCCCGCCACGCCGTCCAGCGCGGCGAGTTCGAGCAGCGCGGCGGCGGACAGCTGCTGCCCGGTGCGGTACGGGATGTGGTAGACGACCAGCGGCAGCGGGCTGCTCCCGGCGAGCGCCCGGAAGTGCGCGACCGTCCCGGCCTCTCCCGGCCGCAGGAACGCCGGGACGGTGACCAGCGCGGCCGCGGCCTGCGGCACCCGCTTGCCGAGCGCGGCCAGCGACTCGGCGGTGGAGCGGGTGTCGCCGCCGTGCGCGCCGACGGTCAGGAGGGCCCCGCGGGCGGCGCAGGCGGCCGCGGCGGTCTCGACCACGGCCCAGCGCTCGTCCTCGCTCAGCGCGGCGGGCTCGCCGGTGGTCCCGAGGGCGACCAGCCCGGCCGCGCCGGCCTCCAGCAGTTCGGCGGCGAGCACGGCGAGGGCGTCCAGCGCGACCGTGCCGTCCGCGGCGAAGGGCGTGATCAGGGGGACGTGGATGCCGGTGAGTTCCATGGCCACGATCCTGCGGCTCGCCGATCGCCCAGGTCCAGTTCACATTCGTGATGCTTCTCGTAAGCTGAGCCGATGCTCGACGTCCGACGCCTGCGCCTGCTGCGCGAACTCGCCCACCTCGGCACCATCGCCGCCGTCGCCGAGGCGCTCTCCTTCAGCCCTTCGGCGGTGTCCCAGCAGCTGTCCGTCCTGGAGAAGGAGGCGGGCGTCCCGCTGCTGGAGCGCACCGGGCGGCGGGTCGCGCTCACTCCGGCCGGGCGCAACCTCGTCCGGCACGCCGAGGCGGTGCTCGCCCTGCTGGAGCAGGCGGGCGCCGAACTCGCCCACGCCCGGCGGGGCTTGGCCGGCCCGCTGCGGATCGGCACCTATCCGTCGGCGGCCCGCGCGATCATCCCGGCGGTGCTGGGCGAGCTGGCCGCCTGGCATCCGGGCCTGGAGCCGATGGTGACCGAGGTGGATCCGGCGGGCGTCGCGGCGGCGCTGCGCGCGGGCGAGCTGGACGTCGCCCTGGTCCACGAGTACGACCTGGTCCCGGCCGATCCGGAGCCGGGCCTGGCGGTGACCCGTCCGGTATTCACCGAGCCGATGTACCTGGCGGCCCGCGCCCCGGGCACCGTCGCCGAGCAGCGCGGCGCGCCGTGGATCATGGCCCCGCCGGGCACGCTCTGCCACAGCATGGCCGTCCGGGCCTGCGAGTCCGCCGGGTTCGCGCCCCGGATCCGGCACCAGATCGACGACTTCGCGACCGTCCTGGCCCTGGTGGCGGCCGGCCAGGGCGTGGCCCTGGTCCCGCAGCTGGGCGCCGCGCAGCCCCCGCCCGGCGTGGTCCTCACCCGGCTGCCGATGTACCGCCGCACCCGGGCCGCCTTCCGCGCGGGCGCCGGCTCGCACCCGGCCATCTCGGCCTTCGTCTCCGCCCTGCACACGGCCGTCCCCCCGGGCCTGGGCGGGCACGGCTGATCCCCCGGGGGCGCACCCCCGGGGGATCGGTCACCGGCTCAGCCCGCCAGGCAGCTCGGCCCGAGCAGCTGCTTGAGGTCCCCGAACAGCGCCGGGTCCGACTTCACCCGGTGCCGGTCCAGCCGCAGCACGGTCGTCTTGTTCCGGCCCTCCAGCCGCACCCGGACCTCCGTAGTGCCCCGGTGGCTGCCCAGCACCTCGCCGAGCCGGGCGATCAGCGGCGGGGTGATCTTCACGCTCGGGATGTTGATGACGATCGGCGCCTCGGCGTGCGCGTTCGACAGGTCCGGGACGGACAGCTCCATCCCCATCAGTCGCGGCACGTCCTCCCGCTTGTCCAGCTTGCCGCGCACGAACACCACGGCGTCCTCGACGAGTTGGGCCGAGACCAGCTGGTAGCTGGCGGGGAAGAACATACAGTCGATCGAGCCCGCGAGGTCCTCGACGGTCGCGATCGCCCAGGCGTTGCCCTGCTTGGTCATCTTGCGCTGGAGGCCCGAGATGATGCCGCCGATGGTGACGATGGTGCCGTCGGGCCGTTCGGCGAGGTCGGCCACCGCGCAGTCCGCCTTGTCGGCGAGCACGTGCTCGATGCCGTGCAGCGGGTGCGAGGAGACGTACAGGCCGAGCATCTCGCGCTCCTGGGTGAGCAGGAAGGACTTCTCCCACTCCTCCTCGGAGAAGACGACGTCGAGGCCGAAGCTGGGCTCGTCGGAGACGGCGTCCCCGCCGAACAGGTCGAACTGGCCCTCGGCCTCCTTGCGCTTGACCCCGACGACGTTGTCGATCATCGGCTCGAACTGCGCGCTGAGGCCCTTGCGGGTGTGCCCGAGCGAGTCGAAGGAGCCCGCCTTGATCAGCGATTCGACGGTCCGCTTGTTGCAGACCACCGACTCCACCTTGTCGAGGAAGTCCGGGAAGGAGCTGAACTTCCCCTTCGACTTGCGGGTGCGGATCATCGAGTCGACGACGGGGCCGCCGACGTTGCGGATCGCGGTGAGGCCGAACCGGACGAGCGTGTCACCGTGCGGGGTGAAGTCCGAGTCCGACTCGTTGACGTCCGGCGGCAGCACCTGGATGCCCATCTTGCGGCACTCGTTGAGGTAGATCGCCGACTTGTCCTTGTCGTCCTTGACGGACGTCAGCAGGCCGGACATGTACTCGGCCGGGTAGTTCGCCTTGAGGTAGGCCGTCCAGTACGAGACCAGCCCGTACCCGGCGGTGTGCGCCTTGTTGAACGCGTAGCCGGAGAAGGGGACCAGGACGTCCCACACCGCCTGGATCGCCGCGTCCGAGTAGCCGTGGTCCCGGCAGCCCTTCTGGAAGGGCACGAACTCGGCCTCCAGGATCTCCTTCTTCTTCTTGCCCATGGCCCGGCGCAGCAGGTCGGCCTGGCCGAGCGAGTAGCCGGCGAGGATCTGGGCGGCCTTCTGCACCTGCTCCTGGTAGACGATCAGGCCGTACGTCGGCTTGAGGATCTCCTCCAGGGGCTTCTCCAGCTCCGGGTGGATCGGGGTGATCTCCTGCTGGCCGTTCTTGCGCAGCGCGTAGTTGGTGTGCGAGTTGACGCCCATCGGGCCCGGTCGGTACAGCGCGAGGACGGCGGAGATGTCTTCGAAGTTGTCGGGCTTCATCAGCCGCAGCAGCGAGCGCATGGGGCCGCCGTCGAGCTGGAAGACGCCGAGCGTGTCGCCGCGCGCCAGCAGTTCGTAGGTCGGCTTGTCGTCCAGGGGCAGATCAAGCAGGTTGATCTTGATGCCCTTGTTCTTCTCGATCGCCTTGACGGCGTCGTCCATGATCGTCAGGTTGCGCAGGCCGAGGAAGTCCATCTTGAGAAGGCCGAGGCCCTCGCAGGTGGGGTAGTCGAACTGCGTGATGGTGACGCCGTCGGTGTGCCGGGTCCAGACCGGGATGTGGTCGGTCAGCGGCTCGGCGGACATGATGACGCCGGCCGCGTGCACGCCGGGCTGGCGGATCAGGCCCTCGATGCCGCGCGCGGTGTCGATGACCTTCTTCACGTCCGGGTCGGTCTCGTACAGCCCCCGGATCTCGCCGGCCTCGCTGTAGCGCGGGTGGCTGCTGTCCGTGATGCCGGACAGCGGGATGCCCTTGCCCATCACGTCCGGCGGCATCGCCTTGGTGATCCGGTCGCCCATCGCGTACGGGTAGCCGAGGACGCGCGAGGAGTCCTTGATGGCGGCCTTCGCCTTGATGGTGCCGTACGTGACGATCATGGCGACCTTGTCGGATCCCCACTTCTCGGTCACGTACCGGATCACGTCACCGCGCCGGCGCTCGTCGAAGTCGATGTCGACATCGGGCATGGAGATGCGCTCGGGGTTGAGGAAGCGCTCGAAGATCAGGCCGTGCGGGATGGGGTCGAGGTCGGTGATGCCCATCGCGTACGCGACCAGCGAGCCGGCCGCCGAACCACGGCCGGGGCCCACCGCGATGCCCTGCTCCTTGGCCCACATGATGAAGTCGGCGACCACGAGGAAGTACGCCGGGAACCCCATCTGGATGATGGTGTCCATCTCGTACTCGGCGAGCTTCTTGTGCTCCTCGTCGTACCCGCCCGGGAAGCGCCAGTCCATGCCCTTCCACACCTGGGACTTGAAGAAGTCCGCCTCGGACTCGAAGCCCTCCGGGATCGGGAAGCGCGGCATGAGGTTGCGGAACTTGAACATGCCCTCGGTGTCGACCCGGGAGGCGACGAGGAGCTGGCTGTTGCGGCAGCCCTCCTGCCAGGCGTCCGAGGAGTCCAGGGCGTACATCTCGGCGGCCGACTTGATGTAGTAGCCGGTGCCGTCGAAGCGGAAGCGGTCCGGGTCGGAGAGGTTCTTGCCGGTCTGCACGCAGAGCAGCAGGTCGTGCGCCCCGGCGTCGGCCTCGGTGGTGTAGTGCGAGTCGTTGGTGACGACCGGGGGGATGTTCAGCTTCTTGCTGATCTCCAGCAGCCCGTCGCGGACCCGCTTCTCGATGTCGAGGCCGTGGTCCATCAGCTCCAGGAAGTAGTTCTCCTTGCCGAAGATGTCCTGGTAGTCGGCGGCCGACTTCACCGCCTCGTCGAACTGGCCCAGGCGCAGCCGGGTCTGCACCTCGCCGGACGGGCAGCCGGTGGTGGCCATCAGGCCGCCGGACAGGTCGGAGATCAGCTCCTTGTCCATCCGGGGCCACTTCACCAGCCAGCCCTCGGCGTAGGAGCGCGAGGTCAGCTTGAAGAGGTTGTGCAGGCCCTCCTTGTTACGGGCCCAGATGGTCTTGTGGGTGTAGGCGCCGGAGGCGGAGACGTCGTCCCGCTTCTGGTGCGGCTGGCCCCACAGGATGCGCTTGGTGTTGGAGCGGGACTCCGGCGCGACGTACGCCTCGATGCCGATCACCGGGGTGATCCCGGCGGCGGTCGCCTGCTTGTGGAACTCGGCGGCGCCGTACATGTTCCCGTGGTCGGTCATCGCGACGTGGGTCTGGCCCAGCCGCTCGACCTCCTTGAACATCTGCTTCAGCCGGGCGGCACCGTCCAGCATCGAGTACTCGGTGTGGACGTGCAGATGCGCGAACGGCTGATCGCTCAAGGCGGGGCCTCCGGAGGCGAGTGCGGGTCTGGTGGGCCGGCGAACGCGCAGGTACGCGCAGGTCACGGAAGGTGCCTGGAAACGGATGTGGCCCGGACCACCTCGTGGGGTCCGGACCATCACTCACACGTTCACGCGTCTACTCTAGCTCCCCTTCGGAGGCGGCTCCCTCCGGCTCGGAGCCTCCCGAGCTCAGCCCGGCGAGTCGCGCCCCGGCGGCCTCGCGGACCTCCGGTACCTCCATCGGGTCGTCCCGCAGGTGGGCGAGGCGTTCCCGGACGTGGGGGCGGTCGGGGGCGTGCGCGACGGCCAGGAGGCGGGCGTCGGCCTCGCAGTCCCAGAGGCACTCGGTGTACACCTCGGCCAGCCCGGCGGGGGCGACGGCGGCCAGTGCCTCCAGGTAGGCGGGGCGCTCGGAGGAGTGCGGCGTCCACAGCCAGAAGCGGCGCAGCAGCGACGCGGCCCCGGAGGCGTCGGGGCCGAACCGGGCCAGGCCCCGGGCGGTGTGCATCGGGCCGCACCACTCCTGGGCCGCCCACTGCCGCTCCAGCTCGCCCGTCGCCATGGGCAGGCCGGGATCACTCTCGCCGCCGTGCTCCGGCAGCAAGGCACGCGGGCTCGCACTGTCCCGCTCGGAGACGGGGTCGATCGAGCCGCGGGGGCCACGCCGGTGGCGTACGTCCTGCCCGTCACGGACGTCCTGCCCGGCCGCCAGGTCCTCCCACCACTGGGGCGGCCAGACCACGGCCACCGACTCCAGGACGGCCACCCGGTGCTCGCCCTCGCGGACGTGGGTACGGAGTGCGTCCCGGGCCTCGGCGGAGCCGCCGAGCGCCAGCAGCTCCAGGACTCCGGTGGCCCGCAGGCAGGTGTCCTCGTCCCCGGTCAGCAGTTCGACGATCGGTCCGACCGGCAGTTCCAGGTCCCGGACGAGCCGCGCCAGGTAGAGGTGCCGGTCGTCCACCTGCCGGTCCCAGCGCCAGTCCCAGCGGATGCACCCGTAGACCAGGCCGGCGGCTGCCGCCGGGTCCTCCGCCGCCATCTGCGCGCCCAGGCCCCGGCCGCGCTGCAACAGCCCGGGCAGGGTGCCTGCCGGGGCGTACTCGTATCTCCGCTGTGCCACGTGCCCAATCGTCCCTCAGCCCCCGACGGCTGGGCGGCGGGGGCTGGGGGTGGGGGCTGGGGGCTGGGGGTTAGGTGTCCTCGTCGGGCGGGGTCGCGCGGAGGGCGGTGATGACGCCCAGGACGACGGTGGCGATCGCCAGGGCGAGGAGGACGGCGAAGGCGGTGGCGATCAGGAAACGCACGAGTCGTCGCCTCGTTCGGCGGCGAGGAGGAGGGAGAGGAGGTTGAGGAGAGTGGAGGCGGGGGCGGCGTTGAAGCGGACGAGGATGCGGCCGTCGATGGTCTTGTCGGTGGTGGCCGAGGGCCAGATCAGGCCGAACCTCCGGCCACGCTCCTGGACTTCGGCGAGGAGCGTGTGGATGTGGTCGTCGGTGTAGTGCCGGATCCGGGGGTCGGTCGGCAGCATGGGGCGACGGCGCGGGAGGGGGAAGGACATCAGGCGGCGTCCAGCTCGAACCACACCATTTTGCCGCGTTCCTGGGGGTCCACGCCCCAGCGGTGGGTGAGTCCTTCGATGAGTTGGAGGCCCCGGCCGGACTGGGCGAGGGGCGCCGGCTCCTGCTTCTTGGGGAGGTCCGGGCTCTCGTCGCTGACGGACACCCGGAGGGTGGGGCCGACAGCGAGGATGAGGACGAGCGGCGCGGGGGTGCCGCCGTGCCGCCAGGCGTTCACGAGCATTTCGACGAGCGCGAGTTCGGCGTCCGCAGTGGCCGAGGGCGAGTACCCGCAACGACCCATCGCGTCCCGGAGGGACTGGCGGGCGATGGCGAGCGAGGGCGTGTTGAGGTGACGCATGGGAGTTCTCCCGAGGCGTGATGGTGAGGGAAGAACCGGCGGGCATGCCGCCGAAAGCCCATCAAGAGGGCTTTATTGACGATCCGTCGGATCGCCACGACACCGAACATAGCGCAGATGAGTATCCAAATTTCTACGCTCTCGGGAAGTTCCCCCTATGGTGGTAACCGGTGGACCAGCGCTCGACGAGCGCGGCAGACTTGGCCACACTGCACGCCAGGAAGGAAGCCATGCCGCCACGCTCGAACCCAACGCTGCGTCAACGCCGACTCGGAACCGAGCTGCGGAGAATGCGCGAGCAAGCTGGGTTTGGCGGCTCACAACTCGGCCGCGTCGTCGGCATGAGCCCCGCCCAAGTGACGCAGATGGAGTCAGGCCGGATCGGCATCAGCGTCGAACGTCTTCACACCATCGCCGCCGCATGTAACTGCGCAAACCGGCCCTTGATCGATGCGCTCGCCGCCATAATCGCGGAGAGGGGAAAGGGCTGGTGGGAGGAGTACGGCGAAGTCCTCACGTCGGACTTCCTTGAGGTAGCCGAGATCGAGGGGTACGCCGAGAAGCTCTCCATGTGCACGACCACCTACATCCCGGGGCTACTCCAGACCGCCACCTACGCCTCCGCTGTGTTCAAGCGAATCTATCCACCACTGCCTCGCAAGGATGTCGACATCCGAACAGCGTTCCGCGTCCAGAGGCAGCAGGTCATCCGATCCGGCCGGGCACCGTTCCGAGCGTTCATCCACGAGGCTGCACTGCGGATGCAGTTCGGCGGGCCGAAGGTGCTCGTGGACCAGCTTGACGCTCTGCTCGAAGACTCCCAGCAGCCCGGTATCTCCGTTCGCGTAGTTCCCTTCGCAGTCGACACCTTTCCCGGGGCCGGTGAGAACCTCACATTCGCAGAAGGGTCGGTCCCCGAGCTCGACACCATTCAGCTGGACGTCTCCCAAGGAGCCCTGTTCTTCGACTCTCCTGCGGACCTTGCCCGGTACCGGGCGATCTTCGCCCGCCTGGCCTCCACGGCTCTCCCCGAAGATGGGTCTCGAAGCTTCATCCGATCCATCAAGAAGGAACTGGAACAAACGTATGCCTGAGTCGACATGGCAAAAATCCAGCTTCAGCGCCTCAAGCAATGAGTGCGTCGAAGTCCGAACGGTCGACGGGCTGGTCGAACTCCGCGAGTCGGACGAGGGCCACCTCATCATCCCTACCGCCCCCGCCCACTTCGCCGCCTTCCTCCAAGCCGCCAAGACCGGCGAGTTCGACCACCACGCCTAGACACACCACAGCGCAGGAAGTCGGCCAACCCGACTTCCTGCGCCGAACAACCAACGGGACCCCAGATGACCGACACCAACTGGCAGAAGTCCAGCTACAGCGGGGCTTCCAACGAGTGCATGGAGATCCGCACCGCCGACGGCCTGGTCGAACTCCGCGAGTCCGACGAGGGCCACCTCATCATCCCCACCACCCCCACCCACTTCGCCGCCTTCCTCCAGGCCGCCAAATCCGGCGAGTTCGACCACCACGCCTAGGGCCTGTCCGGCGGATCAGGCGCGAGCGTGGTCCGCCGAATGCCCAGAGCGACTCAGGCCTGCGAGAACTGAGCGACGTACTCAGCGAACGCCGGGATGCCGACTTCTGCACGGCGCTCGTCCATGTGCTCGGGATCCTCGCAGGGCCACGGGATCGGCGAGCCGTCCTTCACGCCGGCGATCTGCGTGCCGTAGATCTGCTTCTGCCCTTCGTTCACAAGCGTGCGATCACGCAGGAAGGCGAGATCGCGCGGGCTGGCAGCACCGCTGGCCACCGCCTGCTCCATCAGCCTCAGCGCGCGCCGCTGAATGTCGAGCTGACGGTCGGCGTGCTGCGCGATCAGCCACGCAGCCCGAGCGGCGTCCTCGCCGACCAGTTCCGCGGTCGGCCACCCGTGCGCGTCCATGATCTCGCCGAGACGATCCGCGTGCTGCGCGGTCAAGCGGCGCCACGCCAACTGCTCCGCCGGGTCATCGCTGTTCGCCTGGCGCGCGGCCTGGTGATCTGCCGCAACCATGGCGGTGAGCTCTGCGGCCACTGCGGCGATGTCGGATGCCATCCCTACTCCACGTCAGATCGAGGTTTTCGCTGGTCATCCGCAACCTTAGGTGCGCAAATCACGACAAAATCTCCTCCCGGAGAACGGTGACAGACGCGTCCGAATGTTGGGATACTTGATCTATCCGCGGATCCGGAGCCGGATCGACGCAACACCGACAGTCCCGTGAAAGACGTAGACGCGCTTCTCATAGCGCGCCGCGACGGCGCGGAAGTGCTTCAGTCGATCCACTGGCCCGGCGTGATCAGTAGGGCCAGCGGCCGGCAGCCGCCTTCCCCCGCCAGGTGGACTTTGCCCAGGTCGTCTGCGGACCAGCGCCGATGCCGCTCGTAAACGGTCTTCCAGCTCCCGAAACGCTCGGGCAGATCACGCCAGGGCACTCCCGTTCGGACGTGGTCGTGGCGGTTGGATGTGCGGTGACGTCCCTTCGACCGCTGGAGGCACGGTGGCTGGGCCTGTCATCAAACCCAGGCACTGCACCGCTACCTGCGCCGGCGCAACGCCAACGCCCGCCACCCCGACGTACTCGCCGCCCACCGCAAGGAACGCGCCCGCATCCGCGGCGAGAAGGGCATCCGCTGGGGCGGACGCCCCCTCGACGCCGCAGCCTGACCGACCGCGAACCGCGGCCCCGGAGTGCCGAAAGGGACAGGTTCACGAGAAGGACAGCGGCAGAAGGACGGCTCAGGAGGCGGACGGCTCGATCTCCCCCGCGAAGACGATGACCTGGTCGATGAGGCTCCGCCGCAGATGGACGACGTCCGTTCCCGCCAGGCGGGGGCCCCCATCCGGCGTGGTGAAGACCCACTGGTACCGGGCCCACTCGCCAGGCATGTCCACCGCCGAGCAGCGCGCCATCGTGCCGGCCCCCGCCGGGTGGCGCCGGATGTCCAGCACGAACTGCTCGACCGCCGCGATTCCTTCGCTGCGCCCCAACGGCCCCCAGAAGACCACGTCTGAGGTCAGGGCCTGGGAGAGCAGGGCAGTCACATAGCTGTCGTCCGAGGCGTTGAACGCGGAGATGAACGTGTCGATCGCGGAGCGTGCCGTCTCTTCCTGCATGCCCCAGTAATACCAGCCGTTGCGCGTGCGCTCGCCCCGCGAGCCGCCTTCCGATCACGTCGGACCATCCCGGTCACAGCACTGGACACACCACAGCGCAGGAAGTCGGCCAGCCCGACTTCCTGCGCCGAACAACCAACGGAGCCCCAGATGACCGGCACCAACTGGCAAAAGTCCAGCTACAGCGCCGCGAACAACGAGTGCGTGGAGATCCGCACCGCCGACGGTCTGGTCGAACTCCGCGAGTCCGACCAGGGCCACCTCACCCTCCCCACCACCCCCGCCCACTTCGCCGCCTTCCTCCAGGCCGCCAAAGCCGGCGAGTTCGACCACCACGTCTAGATGAATGAGTCCAAGGGATCCGGGTTGGCCGCAACGAGGCTGACTGCGCCTGCTCAGTCCAGGCGCCGCCGGTAGTAGGAGATCGTGACGACCGCGAGCAGCGGCCCCCACAGCAGCAGTGGGGCGTAACAGGCGTCCATCACGACGAGCGCCGCCCCGGTCGGGGCTCCCTGTGCGCCTCCGAAGCCGCCCGCCCGGGGGATCGTCAACAGCATCAGAACGGCCGCGCCGAGCAACGCCGGAATCACCGCCGCCAGCGGCGCGACACGCTTCCCTCCGATCAGCGGGATCCAGCCCGGCACCACCTCGCCCCAGGGCTTGACCAGCCCAAGGGTGAGCAATGTGAGCCCTTCGGTACCCAAGCTCATCGCGATGCACATGGCGCTGAACCAGCCGGGGATGTCCAATCCCGTGGTGTTGAATCCCACCGGTATGCCGACCCCCATCGCGATCCGCCAGATCCCGGACGGCACCGCGGTGAGTGCCGCAATGTGCGCGACTCGGACCACCCAACGGGCAGGAGACTGACTCTCGGAGGCCGCAGCGGCTGTCGGTGTCCCAAACGTGACCATGGCCCCATGCTGTCCCGCGGTCCGCCCCGCCGAATCATGCGCAAGGTCCAACTCAAATCCCCCGCAGGGGGGATGGAGAACCTCGGCTTCGACCGGACAGTCGCCGACACCCGACTGACCGCACGCCAACCGAGTCCAAGGGATCGTCTGCGGAGATGGCGCGAGGGCGTCCAATGTAGGTGTGCGAAGGCAGAATTGGACACCCTCGCAACGGCGCTCCACGTAAGGATCGACGACCAGCTGAAGGCTTCGCCGGACTTCCGCCGCCTGTTCCCGCACCTGCCCCAGCAGTCCGGGTACAACAAGCGGCTCCGCAACGCATCCGAGCTGATCAAGCACATGATCTGGGCGGACTGCCGGTCCTGTTCGCACTCACCCGCGCGAAGTCCGACGAACGCGAGTCCCTGCACGGCATGCTCGATGCCGCACCCGACGTCGTCGCCGCCCATCCGAGGCAGACGATCATCGGCGACAAGAACTACTACGGC
This sequence comes from Kitasatospora sp. NPDC088779, assembly GCF_040685395.1. Lineage (NCBI taxonomy): Bacteria > Bacillati > Actinomycetota > Actinomycetes > Kitasatosporales > Streptomycetaceae > Kitasatospora > Kitasatospora sp. NPDC088779. The sequence continues at coordinate 26,763 of NZ_JBFBHW010000011.1, forward strand.
CACGACTTCGAGCACGACCTCACCGAGCGTCACCTGGCGTGTGTCCTGGCGCTCACCGCCGCGATCTGGTTCAACGACAAGACCGGCCAACCCGTCAAGCGATCCCTGATCGCCTTCGATCACGCAGGAAGTCGGCCAGCCCGACTTCCTGCGCCGAACAACCAACGGAGCCCCGGATGGCGCGGGCGAGGCGGCCTCACCCCGGCGGGTGAGGCCGCCGTGCGCATCACCAGGGCACTACGCCGGCGTCCTCGAAGAACTGGCCGGTCGGGCCGTCGTCGGGCAGGGTCGCGAGCTTGATCGCGATCGCCGCGCCCTGTTCGGGGGTGCGCACGCCGCGGAAGCCGTTGAGGTCGGTCGCGACGTAGCCGGGGCAGCCGGCGTTGATCAGGATGTTCGTGCCGCTCAACTCCCGGGCGTACTGGAGGGTGACGGCGTTCAGGAACGTCTTCGACGGCGCGTACGCCACGGCCACCGGACCCGCCGTCTGCTCGGCAGCGGCTCCTGACTGGCGGGTGAGGGAGCCGACGCTGCTGGACATGTTCACGATCCGCGGTGAGGCGGAGCGGCGCAGCAGCGGCATCATCGCGTTGGTGACGCGGATGACACCGATCACGTTGGTCTCCACGACCGTCCGGATGGTGGCGGGATCGACCCGGGTGGGCTCCTGCGGCATGCCGCCGGTGATGGCGGCGTTGTTGACGAGCACGTCGAGGCGCCCGGCCCGTTCCTCGATCAGCCGGGCGGCGGCGGTCGCGCTCGCGTCGTCGGTCACGTCCAGCGGTACGCCGAACGCGTCGACGCCGGCGGCGCGCAGCCTCTCCACCGCGGCCTCACGGCGCTGGTCGTCGCGGGCGCCGACGCCGACGCTCCAGCCGAGGGCGCCCAGGCCCGCGGCGATCTCGTAGCCGATTCCCTTGTTCGCGCCGGTGACCAGCGCAGTCGTTCGTTCGCTCATGGGGCCATGCTGCCGCCGGCCCCCGGTCGGGGTCCAAGACCGATCGGGTGGGAATCGATACCGTCTGGGTATTGATCCGGAGTACCGTGGCCGGATGGAGACCCGGGAACTGCGCTACTTCGTCGCCGTCGCTGAAGAGCTGCACTTCGGGCGCGCCGCGCAGCGCCTCGGGATCGCGCAACCGCCGCTGTCGCGGGCGATCCAGCAGCTCGAACGACGGCTCGGGGCAGCGCTGCTGGATCGGACCAGCCGCACCGTCACGCTGACGGAGGCCGGCTCGGTCCTGCTGGTCGAGGGCCGGGCTGCCCTGGAGGCGGTCGACGCCGCCGAGCGTCGGACCCGCCGCGCCGCCGCTTCCCCCACCGGCCGCCCCGGCCTGGTCCTGGTCACGAAGGCCAGCGCGTCCAGCGAACTGCTGGCGGAACTCCTCGACGCGTACGCCGCCGAACCCGGCGCGGTCCCCGTCGACGTCATCCTGTGCGGACCGGCCGAGCAGGCACGATTTCTGCTCGAAGGCCGGGCCGACGTGGCGCTGCTGCACCGGCCGTTCGACTCGACGGCCAGGCTCCACACCGAAGAACTCGGCACGGAGGGCCAGGTGGTGGTCCTGCCGGCCGGGCATCCGCTCACCGCCCGGGACCACGTGCACATGGCCGACATCACCGGGCTGCCGGGCCTGCCCCTGCCACGCTGGCCCAACCCCGACGGCACCTACCCACCCGGCCCCGGCCCCCAGGTCCGCGACCACGCGCAGCTGTTGCAGCTCGTCGCGCTCGGCCGGGCTTGCGCGGTCTCACCGGAGTCGTGCCGAGCCCGACTGCACGGTGACCTCGCGGCCGTGCCCGTGCTGGACGCGCCGAAGGTCACCACCGTGATCGCCTGGCCACCTCACAGCCGGTCCAGGGCCGTCGCCGACTTCGTCCGGACGGCGACACGTCTCCGGTAGTTCCGACCTGCCCGGCCGGGTTCCACCTGTCGTGGCCCGGCTCGACCGTCACTGGACATCGCCGTCACGACCAGCGGAAGTCCCAGCCGGTGGAACTCCCGTGCGACCGTGGGCGATCGCCGAGGACCAGGGGTGAAGGCAGCCGCCTCCGCGACGCCTGTCGAAGTTGCGTTTTCCCCGGCCCAAGTGGCCTCTTGCACCGGCCATTGCGGGGGCCCCGAACAGGTGACGGATCGCGAGACGCCCCACGCGCAGGAAGTCGGCCGGCCCGACTTCCTGCGCCGAACAACCAACGGGGAACAACCCACCACCCGCCGCCAAGCAGCCGAAGCCGGCGGGTTCGACCACCGCTCCCCAGTGCCGCTCACGCGCCGCCCGCCGCGGGATCAGGCGCTGCCCGCCTTTCCTCGACCAGGACGGCGCCGGAAGCCGCTTCGGCCTTGCGCAGCGGAAGTTTGGACCAGCGGAAGGGAGCCAGCAGCAGGCCGAGGTAGGAGTCCGGCAGCCGGACCTGGTCGGCCAGGCCGATGTCCTCGGGCGGCATCCGGTCAGCGGGCAGGTAGAAGGTCCCGAACAGCAGATCCCACAGGACGACCTTGCCGCCGAAGTTCTTGTTGGCTTCGCGCAGGTCCCTGGAGTGGTGCCAACGGTGCCCTTCCGGTCCGGGCACCAGGTAGTTCAGCGGGCCCAGACGGACGTCCATGTTGGAGTGCATGGTGACGCCGTGGCAGTTGTAGAAGGTGAGGAGGATGATCAGGCCGGAGAGGCTGTGCAGCGTCCACCCGGTCAGGGCCAGCGGGAAGACGATCGCCACGTCGTCGAGGAAGAAGTCGATGGGGTGGAACCGGGCGGAGTTGAGCCAGTAGAGCCGCTCCGAGCTGTGGTGCACCGCGTGGAAGCGCCAGAAGACCCGCGAACCGTGAATCCAGCGATGCATCCAGTAGTAGAAGAACTCTCCCACCAGGAGCGCCAGCGCGGCCTGGGCGACGGGAGGCCAACTCGTCGGCCACAACGTGCTGTCCAGCTCTTCGGAAAGCAGGACGGATCCGGCGAACAGGACCGAGAGGAACAGCGGCTCGATCAGCCGGGCGACCACCAGCAGGGCCACCAGACTGGAGGTGGCGTCCGAGACGACGTCCTTGCGCGAGCGGTTCCAGCCCTCGTAGAACGGCTGGACCCGCTCCAGGACGGCCACGTACACCGAGGCGAACAGGGTGACCATCGGCACGATGGCCCACTGCGGGAACGAGGTGTCGACCAGGGTGATGGATGCCCCGAGTGTCAGCACCATGAGGATCGGATAGCTGAGATAGCGGATGGTGAAACGCAGGGTTCTCCGCGCGCCGCCGAGTTCTGTTTCCGTCGTTGATTTCATTCCTGATCTCCCCGTGGACTTCTTCGGACTTCTTCTGCACCCCTCCGCGCGGGACGGGCAGGTATCTACTGGCTTCCGGGGATCTGCTGCCATATCCGGACCGGCCCCAACGGCGAGAATCCGTTTGCCTCGGCAGCCGCCAGCTCCGCGTCCCGCTCGTACCCGACCAGGTCGATTCCCGGTGCCTCTTCGTGAGCACAGGAGATGAGACCGGCCCATGTCCGGGAAGATTCCCCCGAGGGTCCGAAGACGTTCGACACCCCCGCCACACCATGGCTCAGGTGGAGCACGGCTCCCGCCACCAGGCCGTCGCCCGAGAATCCCCCGAGGAAGATCACGCCGTCATCGAGCAGGAGGGTTTCGGGGAACGTGTTCACCGACGTGTCGCCGCCCGCCCATGCCCGCTCCCACGTCCGCAGCTCATCGGCGCCGGTGATACGCCGCCACCGCTGGTCGGCGCCGTCCCGTGACGCCACCTGCGCCGGGGCCGCGGCTGCGGCCGGCCGGTGGATCCACTCCGCCTCGATGAGAATGCGATAGTTCCCCGGGAGGAGGTCGGCGTTGGCGAAACTGTCCTTGACGAAAAGCGGCCCCAGCGGCGCCTCCCGCAGTACGTCGAGAACCTCCGAGCCGGACATCGACGGGCTCAGGATCACCAGGTTCGGGTAGTACGTGAGACTCTTCTTCAGATTCACCCACGCGACGTCGGAGATCTCTCCGGAGAACCCGTGCGCCCGACACATCGCCTCGCACCAGGACGAGTTGTTCCGGGCGGCGGCAAGCAGCATCGGCGCCACCGGAGGGGCGGCGGCCGGAGCCCGGCCATGGCCGAACCATCTCACCGGGAAGGCCGCGACCGAGCGAACGGATCGGCACCAACGGACCCACAACCTCGTAACGTCCACCAACTCCCTTTCGTCAAGGCCGACTCCGCAGCCGGCCGGCTTCCGCACCGCCGACCCTTCGAAAGGGATGGGTCCTGTCCGGGAAATCCCCTGACGACCCAGGCCTAGCGCCTTCAACGACCTTCTTGCACATCGGTGTTGCGCGGCGCTCCGCTATGATCACCCCTGCTCATGACCACGTCAAGATCCTTCCCGAGGGCACCTGCGACACCCGTACACGCCCGCCGGCGTCGACACGTCCGTGGGCCGGAAGCGCGGTCGGGCCGACAATTCCCGCGCGCACTCGCGGTTTCGTGCACCAGAATGCCCGCATGGAAACGGACACCGTGGCGGAACTGGTCACGCGGGCACTGTCGGCAATGCGCGCCATCACCGCCTCGGACGATCCGGACGACCACGACGGATGGAACGAGTACTCACCGCTGCTGTGGCGGGCGGCCGCCGACGAGGCGGCGCTGCCGCTCGGCCTGGAGCTGATCGGTTCGGCCGATCCGATCGAGCGCACGGCGGGCTGCGACCTGCTGCGCGACACCAGCTATCACCACGAGGCAACCCGCGCCGGGACGGCCACCGCACTGGTCGCCCTCGCGCAGCGGGAGACCGACGACCACGTGCTGCGGGCCCTGGCGCGCGCGATCGAGCAGACGCACGACCCGCGCGCCGTCCCCGTCCTCGTCGCCCTCGCCGGGCATCCTGACGCCGAGGTCCGCGAGGGGGTGGCCCGCTCGTTCGCGGAGGTCCTCACCGGCCTGCCGGACGGGCCGGACATCCACACCCTCATCAGGCTGACCCAGGACCAGAACCCGCACGTCCGCGACTGGGCGACGTTCACCCTCGGCGTCCAGTCCGCGGCGGACAGCCCCGCGATCCGGGCCGCGCTCTGGGCGCGGACGGCCGACGAGCACGACGAGACCCGCATGGAAGCGATCCACGGACTGGCCAGTCGGCACGACCCCCGCGTCGTCCCGCTCCTCGCCGAACTGATCGGCAGCCCCGAGGGCGCACACGCCCTCACGTTCAGCGCGGAGCCGATCACGGGCGACCCCGAACTCCTGCCGCCCCTCCCGGAGTACGAGCCCGGAGACGACTGGACCACCGACGCCGTGAACGCCTGCAACCCGGTCCGGCGGGCCCGCCTGGACGCCTTCGCCTGGGAACTGGTCTGCACGCTCCACCGGCTCCGCCCCGACCTGGACGCCGCCGTCTCGATGGAACGCTGCGGCTGGGGCCGCTCCCTCGGCATCCACGCCGCCTCGGAGCCGACGGGCTACGACATCGAGGCGCTGCTCACCCGCGCGGACGGCGACCCCGCGCGCGCTGCCGAACTGGTCTCGACCGACCTGCCGAGAATCCAGCCCGACTGACACCTCGCCCCTTTCGGGAGCCGAGACTTCGGGTCTAGCCCTTGGTGCCCCTGCCGCTCAGGAGGTCCGCGATGCGCGCGTCGACCTGCTCGCGGTCGTAGCCCCGCCGCACGATCTCGAACGCCGGCGGGGGCGGCGGCGAACCGGCTTCGGACAGGGCCCTGAGATAGAGGTCGACCTGCTGGCGTTCGTAACCACGCCGCACCAAGTCGAAGCCACGGAACTCTGGCGATGCTGACACTTCGCGGGTCCTCCAACCTTCGGTATCCACGTTCGTCGTCATGACACGGGCTACAGCAACCCCGCTGCGGCCACCGGTGATCACCGGCGTGGCCGCGGCTCCCACCCTAGACTCTGCCCACCGACAGGTGGCGCCCGATGTCCTGATGCCCCGAACTCCACCTCCGTCACCGGAAGCCGGTTGACGGGTCATCCGGCATTCAGGTTCATCCGAAAACCCACCGGCCGGGGTGGCGTAAAAAGGCGTCAAGACTCTCGATCTCGCCATATGGATTCCGTATGGAGTCGCGGGGCGGAGGATTCCGATGTCTACGATCCATCTTTGCCGAGTAGAAAGATGGATCTGACATGAAACCCCTGTCCCGCCTCAAACGCGCTCTGGCCTGCGGAATCGCCGCAGTCGCCGGGGTCGCCGGCCTGACCGTGCAGGCCCAGGCCGCGGAGTCACCCCTCCACGCGGACAAGACCTGCGGAACCCCGGCCTCGGTGGGCGGCGGCAACTGCATGACCGCGCTGATCGGCTCCGCCTTCGACACGATCAGGCTCATGCGCAACGCCGCCAACCTCAACAAGCTGGACAACGCGGAGTTCACCCAGAGCACCGCGTCGAAGTTGAGCGCGAAGTTTCCCGGGTTCAACGTCATGGTGTTCAAGACCGTGGGCACCGACCTGTATGACACCGAGTGGTTCAAGAACGAGTACAAGTCCGACATGAAGGGGGTGTTGATCGACACCACCTACAAGCTCAACCATTTCATGGACAAGGAGAAGAAGGAGCCCTCCGGCTACGACATATTCCGGATCTGGGTCTTCCAGGGGGACTCGACCATCCGCAACCGCGGCGACGGCGGTTACATGAACTGGGCGTTCATCGGCAATGACGGCGACACCGTCAAGAAGGAGCCGTGGACCTGCCGGGCGGGCACCGCACGGCCCTACAAGTGCGACGGCGACGTGCGCACCATCCACTTCCCCGCGCGGTCCGGCTACGGCACCAGGACCGGCAGCCTGACCCCCGACTCCAGCCCCGGCTACCACGCCTGCCTGGACGTCAACGGCAACGGCAACGCGAACGGCACCCCCGTGCAGATGTGGGAGTGCAACGGCAGCGACGCCCAGAAGTGGACCTACAACGGGTACAAGCTCCAGGCCGCCAACGGCAAGTGCCTCGACCTGGAGGCCAACAAGACCGCGAACGGGACCAAGCTCCAGGTCTGGGACTGCCTGGAGATCCCCGGTCAGCGCTGGAACATGTCGGCCAGCGGCGGTTTCCGGCACATGGCGGACATGGACGACCGGTCCAAGGACGTCTGCATCGACGACTTCAACGGCCAGACCGCCAACGGCAGCACCGTGGCGGCCTGGGCCTGCGGCTCCGAGGACAAGCGGGACGCGCCCAACCAGAACTGGGCCTGGGGCGGCACCCCGCCGACCACCAACCCGCCCACGCCCGGCGGAGGCGGCGGCAGCAACGGCGCCGACGTGACCCTGAAGCTCGACAACGGCCTGGGTGCCGTCCCGGTCAACGGCTCCGCCGGCGCGTCGGTCGTCGCCGGGATCCGGGGTGGCAACGAGTCCAAGTGGAAGCTCACCCCGGTCGGCGGCGGTCGCTACCGGATCACCAGCTCGTACGGGCTGGAACTCACCGAGAACAGCAACTACATGGCCGAACTCCAGCCGTGGAGCAACTCCTCGAAGCAGAAGTGGGAGCTCGTCGGAGTCGGCAACGGCAAGTACCAGATCCGGATCTCCGACGACGACTGCCTCGCCCACGACGCCGACTTCAAGCAGCTCGGCGTGTGGACGTGCAAGTCGGGCTGGCAGCAGGCGTGGGTTCTGGAGTCCGCGTCCGGCGGCGTGATCACCCCGACCGATCCGACCAACCCGACGAAGCCGGACCCGAAGCCCAAGCCGGACCCCAAGCCGAAGCCGGACCCGAAGCCGGACACCAAGCCGACCGTCCCGACCGAGCGGCCGCTGTTCCTGAAGCTCTCCAACGGCCTGGGCGCCTCGGCCCCCACCGAGACCTCGACCTGGGGCGCCCCGATCGTGGGCGGGATCCTGGGGTACAAGGGGTCCACCTGGACGATCAAGCCGCTGGGCGGGGACCGCTACCGGATCGTCAACGACCTCGGGTACAACCTCACCGAGAACCCCGAGACCTACGTCGCCGAGCAGCAGGCGTGGGGCAACACCTCCAACCAGAAGTGGGAGTTCGTCGGCCTCGGCAACGGCAAGTACCGGATCCAGATCGGCGACGACGACTGCCTCACCCACGACTCCGACTTCAAGCAGCTCGGGGTGTGGAGCTGTGAGGGCGGCTGGAAGCAGGAGTGGTCCTTCCAACTCCTCTGACCGACCAGGCCAGGCCGGCCCGTATCAGGCCAGGCCGGAGTCACGGCGAAGGGCGCCGGCCGCACGGCCGGCGCCCTTCGCCGTTCTCAGCGGGCGCCCCGCCCGGAGGCGGCGTGATAGCGCAGGCCGTCCATCAGGAGGTCGAGGAGGCGTTCCATCCGGGTGTGGTGCTCGGGGGTGGTCGCGGCCATGGACAGGCCGCTGAGGCTGAACAGCACGTCCTCCGGTTCGACGTCGGCGCGCAGCGCGCCCGACTCGGCCCCGGCCCGCAGGAGTTGGGTGATCGCGGCGGTCAGCATCGCGCGGCTGTGCGAGAAGGGGTCGCTGCCGGAGGCTATGAGCGCGCGCAGCGCGTCGGACATCCCGCGCTTGGTGGTCATGTAGCGGACGAAGCCGTCCATCCAGGCGCGCAGCGCGGCGTCGGGCCCCCTGCCGTCCAGCAGTTCCGCGGCGGAGTCGCACAGCTTGGCGAGTTCGCTGCGGTAGACCGCCTCGACGAGTTCCTCGCGGGTGGCGAAGTGCCGGTAGAGGGTGCCGATGCCCACGCCGGCCTCCTTGGCGATCGCCCCGAGCGTCGCGTCCGGCCCGTCCTGGGCGAAGGCCCGCGCGGCCACTTCGATCAGTCGGTCGCGGTTGCGGCGCGCGTCGGCGCGCAGCGGCCGGGGGTCGGCGGTGGTCACGGCTGGTCCTCCTCGGGTTGCAAACGGAGGATGCTCCGCTTAGCCTGGAGACATGCGGAGGGCCCTCCGGTTTTCACTCTACCGGCCGCCCCCTCCCGCGCACCCCCAGCTCCGGTCACCCAGCCAGACGGGAAGATCATGAACGCCAACACCCCGCGCCTCACCACCCCCTTCGGCGCCGAGTCCACCGCCGCCGAGGTCGTCTCCGGCACCGACCTGACCGGCCGCCGCGCCGTCGTCACCGGCGGCGCCTCCGGCATCGGCGTCGAGACCGCACGCGCCCTCGCCTCGGCGGGCGCGCAGGTCACCCTCGCGGTCCGCAACCTCGACGCCGGCGCCCGCACCGCCGAGGACATCACCGCGACCACCGGCAACAAGGACGTCCGGGTCGCGCCGCTGGACCTCGCCGACCAGGCCTCCGTCGCCGCGTTCGTCGCCGCCTGGGACGGGCCCCTGCACATCCTGGTCAACAACGCCGGCGTGATGGCCTCGCCCGAGCTCCGCACGCCGGAGGGCTGGGAGCTCCAGTTCGCCACCAACCACCTCGGGCACTTCGCGCTGGCCACCGGCCTGCACGCGGCCCTGGCCCGGGACGGCGGCGCCCGCGTGGTGTCCGTCAGCTCCAGCGCCCACCACCGCTCCCCGGTCGTCTTCGAGGACATCCACTTCCGCGAGCGCGCCTACGAGCCCTGGTCCGCCTACGGCCAGTCCAAGACCGCCAACGTCCTGTTCGCGGTCGAGGCCGCCAAGCGCTGGGCGGCGGACGGCATCACCGTCAACGCCCTGATGCCCGGCGGCATCCGGACCGCCCTCCAGCGCCACGTCTCCGAGGAGGAGCTCGACCGGCTGCGCGCCCAGGCCGCCAACGGCGCGGAGCTGCTGTGGAAGACCACCGAGCAGGGCGCGGCGACCTCCGTCCTGCTCGCGGCCTCACCGCTGCTGGCGGGCGTCAGCGGCCGCTACTTCGAGGACTGCAACGAAGCCGTCCGCGGCGAACTCAGCGCCCGCAGCGGCGTCGCCGACTACGCCCTCGACCCCGAGGCGGCCGCCCTGCTCTGGCAGGTCTCGCACGACACCCTGGGCAGCCGCGACTGACGGTCCGCGGCAGAACGCCCCGCGCTCCGCTCCCCCGACTCGCCGAGGGGAAGCGGAGCGCGGGGCGGGCCCGTTACCTGCGCGGTCCCGCCAGGGCGTAGGCCCCGGCGCCGGTCACCAGCAAGGCCACCGCGGCCCAGGTGGACGCCTCCGTGCCGGCCGGGTAGACCATCCAGCCGAGCGACTTCCCCACGACGTTGGGCGGCATCGGCGGGACGAGGACGGTGATCGCGAGCCAGCCGGTCGGCAGGGTCCAGGCGAGGTGCGCCCCGCACAGCACCACCCCGAGCCCGGCCAGGCCGACCAGGCCCGCGCTGTCCCGGACGACGACCTCGGTGGGGGCGAACTTCGGCCCCGCCGCCTGGACCGCCAGCAGCGCCGCACCGGCGACCGCGCCGATCAGCAGCGCGTGCGCCGCCCGGCGGGGCGCCCACCGGATCGCGGCCGTCCTGTCCAGTGCGGGGTCCTGCCCGCCGAGCCCGACGGAGCCGGCCGCCACGCCCGCGGCGAGCACGAAGTACGCGACCGGGTTGATCGAGTCCGCCGCATCCGCCGCACCCGTACCGCCGCCCCGGTTGAAGGCCCACACCACCAGCGCGATGAACGTGACCGCGGCGGCCGACGTGGGCACCTGCCGTGAACGCGCGTACAGCATCAGCCACCTCACTGCGACGCCTCCCCGGCCAGCTTCTGCATCTGCTTGTACCCCGCGCAGGAGAGGGCGGCGGCGTGCAGCTCGACGATCTGCGAGCGCTGCTCGGCCGGTGGCAGCGCCATCAGCTTCTGCCACGCGGCGTCGGCCTCCGCCCAGAGCTTGATCGCGTACGCGTCGGTGCCCTTCTCCTTCAGCGGTTGGAGCTGGGGGTCGTGGAGGGCCCAGCTCACGGCGAGGCTCTGGCCGAGGACGTCGTAGCTCCCCCCGCCCTCCCGGTCGTTGTCCGGGTAGCAGCTCGGTGCCAGGCCCCTGCCGATCAGCGCGCGGGTCAGCTTCTCACCTGTCGCGTCGGCGAGCATCCGATCGTTGAAGTCGACCAGCAGCACGTCTGCGGAGAGTTCGCGCGCCTCGGCGAGCTCGTGCAGCGCGGTGTCCTCGCGCACCGAGGTCGGCGCCTTGTCGCCCAGGACGTCGTGCAGCACGCGCATCGCGTCCTTGCTGCGCAACGCGAGCTCGGCCAGGCGCGAACGGCTCGCCTGCGTCACGCACACCGGCCCGTCGCACACCAGCGTCGCGGCGGCCTTGTCGACGACGTAGGTGTCGCGCGCAGCGGCCGGGATGACCAGCAGGGCCAGGGCCAGGCCGGCCAGGACGGGAGTCACCGCGAGCAGCCGGGCCCGGCGGGTCACGGCCACCAGCAGCGCGAAGCCGGTGGCGAGCAGGCCGAGCAGCCAGAGCGTCTGGCCGAGGTGGACGGAGCCGGCCAGGGTCAGCAGCATCTGCCGCGGCTCCGCGGTCGCCGGGTTCAGCTGGGCGAAGCGGTTCGACACCCTGCCCGTCGGTACCGCCCCTTCACTGTTCACGCGCAGGAGCAGGCCCGTCGCCACGAGGACGACCACCACCAGCGCCGGCGGGGTGAGGACGGAGGGCAGCGCCCGCGCGACACCCATGCCGAACACGGCGCCCGCGACCAGGGCCAGTACCGCCACCAGTGAGATCGGCAGCCACCCGAGGGGGGTGTAGGTGGTCGGACCGAGCGCCACCTGGATTCCGCCCGCCAAGACGAGCAGGCCGAAGCCCGCCGCCAGCGCGAGCGCGATCGCACCGGTCGGCAGCGCCGCACGGCGCCAGGCCGGCAGCGGCGTGGTCGACAGCAGCTCGGTCATCCCCGAGCGGGGTTCGCGCAGCCCGTACACCGCCCCGATGCCGACCACGAACGGCCACCAGAAGGACAACAGGGACCGGGTCCACATGGCCATGGTGGTCCACTGGGCCGTCCACCCCGCGGTGCCGTGCCACCAGAACGCGTCGAACGGGAAGAAGACCGCCAGGCTGCCGCCCAGGACGACGACTCCGGCCCACGGGGCGGCGGAGCGCTTCAGTTCGGTTCGCAGCACACGTCCGTTCACCAGGCGCTCCCCTGCTGCCCGGAGTTGCGGAGCAGCGCCGAGTAGCCGCGCTCCAGGGGGCTGTCGCCCGGGTGGTCGGGGCTGCCTGCCGCACCCAACTCGTCCGGCGTGCCCTGGAAGACGAGGCGGCCGTCGGCGAACAGCACCACGTCGGAGCAGGCGGCCGCGACGTCCTCGACCAGGTGGGTGGAGACGACCACGCAGGTGTCGCGGCCCAGGTCCTGCAACAGCTCGCGGAAGCGCAGCCGCTGCGCCGGGTCCAGGCCGGCCGTCGGCTCGTCCAGCAGCAGCACCGCGGGGGAGTTGACGATGGCCTGGGCGATGCCGGCCCGCCGCACCATGCCGCCGGACAGGGTCTTCATCCGGTGGTCGGCGCGGTCCGCCAGGCCCACCCGTTCCACGGCCCGTTGCACGGCCCCGGGGATGTCCGCCTTCGGCACCTCCTTCAGCCAGGCCATGTACTCGACGAACTCGCGCACCGTGAAGCGCTTGTAGTAGCCGAAGTCCTGCGGCAGGTAGCCGATCTGGCGGCGCAGGGCCCGGTGGTCGCCCACCCTGCCCCCCAGGGAGGTGCCGAGCATCTCCAGTTCGCCCTCGGTGGGGCGCAGCACGGTGGCCAGCGTCCGGATCAGGGTGGTCTTACCCGCCCCGTTGGGCCCGAGGAGCCCGTGGGCGCCGATGCCCAGGGACAGGTCGAGCCCGTCGACGGCCATCTTGCTCCGTCCGACGCGCACCCTCAGGCCGCTGGCCCGGATCTCCCAGGCGTAGGTCTTCGGCGCGGTGTCGGCCGCGCTCGCCGTATACGTCATGCGATGGTCCCTTTCCAGGGTGGACATGGGTTTCACAGCGTTGAGTACGCGTCCCTGCGGGTGATCACGGCGCAGATGCCGAGCGCGAGGAGCAGCCCCCACACGGGCAACTGGTCGCGGTGCAGGGCGAGTTCGAGGACGGCGGGGATGCGGCCGGTGACGAACGCGGGCACCACGACGGCGGCGCCCCACCCGGCCACCAGCCCCACGGCGGCGCGGGTCACGCCGACCACGCTGCCCAGCGCCAGGGCGGTGGAGGTGAAGGCCAGGGAGGGCAGCAGCCACTGCGCGACCGTCGTGTTCCCGGTCAGCCATCCCCCCAGCAGGAGCCCGGGCACGACCACCACGAGGACCGCGGTGGTGCGCCTGAGCAGCAGGGCCAGGCCGGCCCGGGCGGTCGAGGCCGTCAGTTCGTACGCCGGGTCCAGACCGCGCGACCACGATGCGGCGACACCGCACAGCGGCAGCACGGGCGCGATCAGCGCCACCATCGAGGCGCCGCCGAAGACCTTCGCCGGCGCGGCCACGTCCAGCAGCAGCGCCACCAGGGTGACGACGGCGGTCATCGCCAGCCACGGGGTCATGGCCGGTGTCAGCCAGGCCGACACCCACGTCGGGCGGTGCCGCCGCCGGGGCGCCCCGACGGACACGCCCAACTGCGCGTCCAGACCGGCCCGGACGGTGTCGACGAGCGCGGCGACGCCGGGCGCCTCGGTGGCCACGGAGGCCGCCAGCAGGCTCCGGCACGGCGCGCACGTCTCCAGGTGGGCCTCCAGCGCCCACACCGTGTCCGCGGCCATCGCCGTGTCACCACGCGCGTAGTCGTCGATCAGCCGCCTCGACGCGTGTTCCGCGTTCATGCCAGCGCCTCCCGCATCGCGATCCGGGCCCGGCGGGCACGGGTCTTGACCGTGCCTTCGGGCAGTCTGAGCAGGACGGCGGTCTCCCGGACGGAGAGCCCGTCGAGCACCGTCGCCTGTAGTACGTCTCGGAGTTCCGGCGCCAGCCGCCGCAGGGCGTCGCCCACGTCGCCGCCGACGGTCCCGGCGAGCGCCTCCTCCTCCGCCGCGGGCACCACGGCCCGCTCGGCGGCGGCGGCCGGCGGTTCGGCGTGGTGGGCACGACGGCGGAAGGCGTCGACGAGGCGGCGCGCCGCGATCGTCCACAGCCACCCGACGGCCGTCCCGCCGACGGCGCTCCCGGCGAACGCGCCGGCCGCGCGCCACACCGCCAGATAGGTCTCCTGCATGACCTCGGCGACGATCTGCTCGTCCGCGCAGCGACGGCGCAACCGCACCGCCAGCCACGGCGACGTGCGCCGGTACAGCTCGTCGAACGCCGCGCGGTCACTTCTGGCGATCAGCCGGACGAGGCGTTCCTCGTCCAGCTCGTCCAGTGCTCTCCTGCGTGATCTCACACCAGCCAGACGCCCGCGACCGCGCGCAGGTTCTGCGTTCGACGTGACCTGCGTCACATGAGAGCAGCGCAGGAAGTCGACCTACCCGACTTCCTGCGCTGCGGCCACCTCGACACCCTTCAGTCGGGCAGGTTCCCGTCGCCCCCCAGGTTGGCGACCATCCGACGCAGGACGTCGATCGTGGTCGCGAACTCGGCCGCGCCGATGCCCTCGTGCGTCTGCCGGTGCACCCGCAGATTGCGCTCCCGCGCCCGGAGGCGGCCGGCCTCCCCCGCCTCGGTCAGCGTCATGGCCCCCGCCTCCTCCGTCAGCCACCCCCGGGCGACGAGGTCGTCGAAGACGCCGCCGAAGTCGATCCCGAGGTCCTCGTACCTCGCCAGCCGCTCGACCAACGCCGCCCGGGTCCACCGGCCCGGATCTCCGGCCACGTGGTTGAGCGTCCACCAGTGCGGCTGCGTGAGGTCCTCCACCGCCAACTGCGCACGGAGGGCCCCGACCACCCGCCGGCACGCCTCACCGCTCCACGCGCCGATGGGCTGGGCGGCCAGCTCCTCCTGCGAGTACTCCCGGACTGCCATGTCCATTCGCCCCCCTCAAGCGATCACCGGAACACGGCCACCGTAGAACCTCAACCGCCCTTGAGATCAAGGCTGGTTCAGAAGGCGGCCGCCCGGATCAGGCACCTGTGGCGGCAGGCACCCCGGCGCCCTACCGGTCCTCGGCCGTCCGCGCCAGCAGCGCGATCTCGGCCGCCACCGCCTCCGGTTCGGCCGCGACGCTGACGTGGGCGACGCCGTCCAGCCCGGAATGCGTGCCGACCCGCACCGCCCGCTCGGCGTTGCGCAACAGGTCGAAGTCGTTGATGTCGTTGCCGAAGGCCGCGTACGCGCCGATGCCCATCGACGTCAGGGCCTCCCACTTCGTCGTGGAACCGGGCGCGAAGTCGATGATCGCCTCGTCGAGGTGGTGGTTCACCATCAGCCCGAGCCCCCGGCCGGCCTCGGCGAGTTCCGCCATGTCCGACGCCTCGACGACCAGGAACTTCACCACCTCGGGCAGCTCGGCCAGCTCCACCCGGCTCGCCAGGCCGCCCTGGTCGACGCGGCCCCGGATCGGGTGGTCCACCGGCCCGGTGTACGCGTAGTCCCAGGGCCCGTCCGCGAGATAGCCCGCCTCGTAGCGCGCGACCGCCGCCATCAGCCCGCCCAGCACCGCCGGTTCGAACACGGCCCGGGCCCGCACCTGCCCGTCGACCGACACCAGGCTCCCGTTCCCGCCGATCAGCATCGCGGCCGGGAAGGCGCCGTCGAGCACCGGCAGCATGTCCCGAACCGGCCTGGCCGACGCGAAGACCACCCGGTACCCGGCCCGCTCGCACTCCCCGATCGCCGTCAGGATCCGACCGTCGATCGTCCGCCCGTCGAAGCAGAGCGTGCCGTCGAGATCGAAAACCACCGTGCGGGTGCGAAGGTTGACCATTCCCGGATGATATCCGTCCGTTCAGAGCCCGCGATGTGATCCCCACGACGCCGCCCCCGACACCCGTTCGACCGCGATCGCCACCGGTGCTCCAACCTCCCGAAAGCCGCTTGCCGGGCGGGCGACGGCCCCCGTACCGTCGCCCGACATGACCCCGACCCTGCGTACCGAGCGCCTGCTGCTCGACCCCTACGTCCTCGCGGACGAAGAGGACTTCGTGGCGCTGTTCCAGAACCGGCAGGTGTCCCGGTGGATGGGCGACGGCCCGCAGTCCGAGGCCGAGGACCGGGCCCTGTTCGGCCGCGTCTTCACCCAGGTCTACGCCTCGAACCGGTTCGACGTCTGGGCCGTGCGGCACGACGGCCGCCTCGTCGGGCACGCCGAGATCAAGCCCACCACCGTGGTCGAGGGCTTCGAGATCGTCTACGCGCTGGCCCCGGAGGCGTGGGGCCGCGGCCTGGGCACCGAACTGGCGGCCGCGATCGTCGACTACGGCTTCACCGCCCTGGGGCTGGCCGAGGTGCACGCGACGGTCGCCGACGCCAACCTCGCTTCGCTGGCGTTGCTGGGCAGGATCGGCTTCCGGCACGTCCGCGACATCACGGAGGACGACGGCAGCACGACCCGCCTGCTCACCCGGGGCCGCGCCGATGCCTCCGGGGCCGCCTCGCCGTAGCTTTCCCGCCGGAGCAGAAACGCCGAGGCCGGAAGGACCGAGGCCGGAAGGCCGGAACGAACGCTCCCCCGATCGGGGGAGGCCCCCCATGAGCTGCGCCGCAATACTGGTGATCATGATCAGGGGAATCCGGCCGCTGCTGCGCGGCTCCACGTACTCAGGCGTACTGTTCGCCTTCCTCGGCGCGCTGGCGAGCCTGCCGCTGCTGCCGTTCGCGATGCTGCCGATGATGGCCTGGCCGTCCGGCCCCTACCTCGCACGGGCGGTGCTCACCCTGCTGGCCTGGGCGGCGCTGCTCGCCGTGGTCGGGCTGGCCCGCACCACCCGGCGGGTGCTGATCGGCGGCGCCCGCCGGCTGCTGAGGGTGCCGCTGCCGGATCCGGTGTCCGACACCCGGGCGGCGGACACCCCCGGCACCGACCGCTGGCGCACCCCGCTGTGGCTGCTGCTGCACGTGGCGCTGGGCTGGGTGGGGGGCCTGGTGAGCCTCGTCCTGCTCGGCGCGGCCGTGGCCCTGCCGGGCGGCTGGGTCTCCGGTGATGCCCGGCTGAGCTGGCCCGGCCGGTCGGTGCAGGTGACGGGCGTCTGGAGCTGGGTGGTGGCGGCGGCCTGCCTGCTGCTGGCGCCGGTGGTGTGCGCGGCGGTGGCGAGCGCCCTGCGCGGTCTGGCCCCGCAGCTGCTGGGGCCGTCGGCGGCCGAGCGGCTGGCGATGGCGGCGGAGCGGGAGCGCCGGCTGGCCGAACGCAACCGGCTGGCGCACGAGTTGCACGACTCGATCGGGCACACCCTGACGGCGGCCACGATCCAGGCGGCGGTGGCGGGCGAGGTGCTCTCCGCCGACCCGGTGGCGGCGCGGGCCGCCATGCGCAGCATCGAGGAGTCGACCCGGGCCGCCCTGGAGGACCTGGACTACGTGCTGGGTGCGCTGCGCGAGGAGGAGTCGGGGGCGGCCCCGGCCCGGACCTTGGCCGACCTGCCCGAGCTGCTGGACCGGTTGCGGCACGCCGGCGCGGTGGTGGAGCCGGAGCTGTCCGGCGAGCTGGCGCAGGTGCAGGGGACGCTCTCCCGGGCGGCGTACCGGATCCTCCAGGAGGGGCTGACGAACGCGCTGCGGCACGGAGCCGGCGGCCCGATCGAGGTCCGGGTGGCGGCCGGGCCGGACACCCTGGAGCTCAGCGTGGTCAACCGGACCGGGACGGGTCCGCGCCAGGGCGCCTTCCCGACGTCCGGCCACGGCCTGCCGGGCCTGGCCGAGCGGGTCCGGCTGCTGCACGGCGAGATCGAGGCCGGGCCGGACGGGCCCCAGGCCTGGCGGCTGGCCGTGCAGTTGCCCGTGCGGTTGTCGGCATGACCGGCCCGGACCCCACCGACGCCCCGGGCAACGCCCCCGTCACCCTCCTGATCGCGGACGACGACGAGGTGACCCGCAGCGGCCTGCGCACCCTGCTCGCGGTGCAGCCGGGGATCACGGTGCTCGGGGAGGCGTCCGACGGCGTCGACGCGGTCGACCAGGCGCAGCGGCTGCGGCCGGACGTGGTCCTGATGGACGTACGGATGCCGCGCCGCAACGGGATCGAGGCCACCCGGCAGCTGCTGGCCGAGTCGGCCGCGCCGCCGAAGGTCGTGGTGATCACCACCTTCGAGAACGACGGCTACGTCACCGCCGCGCTCAGCGCGGGGGCGAGCGGGTTCGTGCTGAAGCGGCTTCCGGTGCGGCAGATCGCGGAGGCGGTGCGGGTGGCGGCGGCCGGGGAGGCGATCCTCTTCCCGGCGGCGCTGCGCCGGATGGTCTCCGCCCGCCCGCTGGACTCCGCCGAGGCGCTGCCCCGGGCGGCGTTGACGGTGCGGGAGGAGGAGGTGCTGCGGTCGATGGCCACGGGCCAGTCCAACCCGGAGATCGCGGAGTCGCTCAGGGTGAGCCTGGAGACGGTGAAGACGCACGTCGGGAACGTGCTGACCAAGCTCGGCGCGCAGAACCGGACCCACGCCGTGGTGATCGCGTACGAGTCCGGCCTGGTGGTGCCGGGGCTCGCCGGCTGACCGGCCGCCCCGACGACCCCCTCACCTCCCGGTCAGGAATCCAGCTCGCCGAGGAAGTCCAGCGCGATGGCCCAGGCCCGCTCCGCCGCCTCGGCGTCGTAGTCGGCCAGCTCGGTGTCGGTGAACAGGTGCCCGGCGCCCCGGTAGCGGTGCACCTCGACGTCGGCCCCGGCCCGCCGCATCCCCAGGTACCAGGCGTTCAGCCAGTCCTCGGTCTCGAACGGGTCCGGCTCGGCGACGTGCAGCTGCACCGGGATCTCGGTGGCCGCGTCCTCGCGCAGGTCGGAGGTGCCGTGCAGGAGCAGCAGGCCGCGGGCCTTGTCGTCGGCGAGGGCGAGGTTCTGCGCGAGCGAGCCGCCGAGCGAGAAGCCCGCGTAGACCAGGCCGCCGTCCGACAGCGGAGCGGCGGCGGTGACGGCCCGGCGCAGCAGTTCCTCGCTGCCGCCGACCTCCTCCTGGTACGCCAGTCCGGCCTCGATGTCGTCGAAGGTCCGCCCGTCGTACAGGTCCGGGGTGTGCACGGTGTGCCCGGCGGCGCGCAGCCGGTCGGCGGCGGCGTGGACGGCGGGGCGCAGCCCGAGGGCGGAGTGGAAGAGGACGATCTGGGCCACGGTCGGGGTCCTTCGGCAGCTGAGGGCGGGTACTCCCCCATGATCCCGCATGATCCGGCGACCCGACTTCCCCGGCCGGCCCGCCCCGACTTCCCCGGCCTGCCCGCACCGAACCGCAGCCCCCTTCCCCTCCACGACGGGTCGTCAGGTCACCTGATTTACCTACGCTTTACTAACGGGTAACCTTCCGGACGTGAACGATCTTGTCCATGACATGACCCCCGCCCACCCGCGCCGCCGCCAGGTCCTGAAGGCCGGCGCGCTGGCCGCCGGCGCGACCGCCGCCCTCCCGATCGCCCTCCCCACCCCCGCCGAAGCCGCCGAGCCGGCCCAGGCCGCCGGAGCCGCCCAGGCCCCCGGAACCCCCGAAGCCGCCCCCCACTTCCTGCACGGCATAGCCTCCGGCGACCCCCTCCCCGACGGCGTCCTGCTCTGGACCAGGGTGACGCCCCGCCCCGAGGCCGTCCCCGGCTCGGGCCTCGGCCCCGACACCGAGGTCCGCTGGGAGCTGGCCGCCGACCAGGCCTTCACCCGCGTCGTCGCGAGCGGCACGGTGACCGCCACCGCCGTCGCCGACCACACCGTCAAGGCCGACGTCCGCGGCCTGACCCCGGACACCCCCTACTGGTACCGCTTCACCGCCACCGCCACCGCCGGTACCGGCACCGCCGCCTCCCCCACCGGCCGCACCCGCACCACCCCCGCCACCGACGCCGCCCTCTCCCGGCTGCGGTTCGGCGTCGCCTCCTGCGCCAACTGGGAGGGCGGCTACTTCTCCGCCTACCGCCACCTCGCCGCCCGCGGCGACCTGGACGCCTTCCTCTTCCTCGGCGACTACATCTACGAGTACAAGACCGGCGAGTTCTGCGCCCGCGGCACGGTCGTGCGCCCGCACGCCCCCACCCACGAGATCCTCACCCTCGCCGACTACCGCACCAGGCACGGCCAGTACAAGACCGACGACGACCTCCAGGCCCTGCACGCCAAGCTCCCGACCATCGCGATCTGGGACGACCACGAGTTCGCCAACGACGCCTGGTCCGGCGGCGCCGAGAACCACACCCCGGGCACCGAGGGCGCCTGGGCCGACCGGATGGCCGCCGCCAAGCAGGCCTACTTCGAGTGGATGCCGGTCCGGCCCTCGATCGCCGGCACCACCTACCGCCGCCTGCGCTACGGCAAGCTCGCCGACCTGCACCTGATGGACCAGCGCTCGTTCCGCTCCCAGCAGGCGAAGACGGGCAGCGGTGCCGTCGACTCGGCCGACCGCACCCTCGCCGGCCGCGCCCAACTGGACTGGCTCAAGGCCGGGTTGTCCGCCTCCGACACCACCTGGCGGCTGATCGGCAACGAGGTGATGATCTCCCCGGTCGCCTTCCTCTCGCTGCCCGACTACCTGCTGCGCCCGCTGGCCAAGCTGCTCGGCCTGCCCGGCGAGGGCGTGGCGGTCAACCCCGACCAGTGGGACGGCTACACCCACGACCGCCGCGAGCTGCTCGGCCACCTCAAGGCGAACGGCATCACCAACACCGTCTTCCTGACCGGCGACATCCACTCCGCCTGGGCCGCCGACGTCCCGAACGAGGCCGCCACCTACCCGCTGTCCGGCAGTGTCGCCACCGAGTTCGTGGTCACCTCGGTGACCTCCGACAACGTCGACGACCTCCTGAAGGTCGCCCCGCAGACCGTCTCACTGGCGGCCGGCACCGCGATCAGGACGGCCAACCCGCACGTCAAGTGGGTCGACCTGGACTCGCACGGCTACGGGATCCTGGACATCACGCCCGAGCAGACGCAGATGGACTACTACGTCCTCTCCGACCGCACCCGCAAGGACGCGACCAGCAGCTGGACCCGCTCCTACCGCACCCGCACCGGCACCCAGCGGATCGAGCGCGCGAACGCCCCGATCGCCTGACCCCACCCCGGGCCCCACCCCGGACATCCACCCCTGTCACCCGCCCCGGGCCCGCCGCACCCACGCGGCGGGCCCGCAGCACGACGGCCCTACGACACCACGTCCTTGCGCGCGAACCCCCGGAACGCCAGCGCGAGCAGCACCGCCGCGTACGACAGCGACAGCGAGACGCCCTGCACCATGCCGCCCCACTCCAACTGCGGCTGCAGGGCGTCCGCCCAGGCGTACTGCCAGTGCGCGGGCAGCCACTCCCGCAGGCCCCCCAGCGCCGTGACGGCGTCCAGCACCCCGGTGATGATCGACGCGAACACCGCCCCGCCGACGGCGCCCAGCGGCGCGTCCGTCGCCGTGGAGAGCCAGAACGCCAGCGCGGCGATCACGATCTCGGCGAGGAACACGTAGGCCGCCGCGACGGCCAGCCGGGGCAGCGCCTCCCCGGCCGAAAGGCTGGCCCCGGTGGGCAGCTTGAGGTCCCCCCAGCCGTACGCGGCGGTGCCGACGACCAACCCGATCAGCGGCAGCATCGCCACCGCCACCGCCGAGAACGCCAGCCCGACCGCGAACTTGCGGGCCAGCAGCCGGGCCCGGGGCACCGGCGCGGCCAGCAGGTAGCGCAGCGAGGACCAGCTCGCCTCGGAGGCGACCGTGTCGCCGCAGAACAGCGCCACCGGGATGACCAGCAGGAAGCCGGTGCCCACGAACAGCATGGTGGCGGCGAAGTTGGGCCCGGACGCGGTGGCCAGGTCGATGAAGGTGGTCCGGTCGGGGCGGCTCGGGGTGCCGCCGATCTGGAACGCGGCCAGCATCACGAACGGCAGGGCGGCCAGCACCGCGCCGATCACCAGGGTGCGGCGGCGCCGCAGTTGGCGCATCGCCTCCACCCGCAGCGGCAGCGTCCGGCCCGCCCGGTACCCCTCGGCGTGGTCCGCCGACACGACGCCGCTCGCGCCACTGCTCACATCGCTGCTCACGTCACCGCTCACGTCACCGCTCGCCCCACCACTCACGCCACTGCTCACGCCGCACCTCCGATCAACGACAGGAACGCGTCCTCCAGCCGCCGCTGCGGCCCGGCGCTCTCCACCGGCACGCCGAGGCGCACCAGTTCGGCCAGCAGTTCGTGCGCCGCCAGCCCGTCCAGGCGCACCAGCAGCCCGCCCTCGACGGCCTCCGCCGACCCGACCCCGGCCAGCGCGCCCACCTTCTCGACGACCGACCCGGGCTCGTACCCGGCGGGCACGCCGAGGAACAGCAGCTCGCCCGCACCGACGATCTCGCCGACGGCTCCGGTGGTGATCAGCCGCCCGCGGTCCATCACCACCAGGTCCGTACAGCTCTGCTCGACCTCGGCGAGCAGGTGGCTGGAGACGATGACGGTACGGCCGGCGGCGGCGTACCGAATCATCACCTCGCGCATCTCGCGGATCTGCGGCGGGTCGAGCCCGTTGGTCGGCTCGTCGAGGATCAGCAGGTCCGGCATCCCGAGCATGGCCTGGGCGATGGCGAGCCGCTGCCGCATGCCCTGCGAGTAGGTCCGCACCGCGCGGTCGAGCGCCTCGCCGAGACCGGCGATGGCCAGCGCCTCGTCGAAGCGGGCGTCCTCCTCCGGCCGGCCGGTGGCCTGCCAGTACAGCCGCAGGTTGGCCCGGCCGGTGAGGTGCGGCAGGAAGCCCGCGCCCTCGACGAAGGCGCCGACCCGGGAGAGCACCGGTGCGCCGGGGCGCACCAGGTGGCCGAAGATCCGGATCTCGCCCGCGTCGGGCCGGATCAGGCCCATCAGCATCCGCAGCGTGGTGGTCTTGCCGGCGCCGTTGGGCCCGAGCAGGCCGAGCACCTGCCCCTGCTCCACCCGGAAGCCCAACTCCCGCACGGCGTAACGGTCCTGAGCGCCCTTGTAGCGCTTGCTCAGGCCGGTGATCTGCAACGGCACCCCGGCCAGCGCCGGATCGTACGCCGGCCCGTCGCCCGCCCCCCGCCGACGGCGGCGCAGCAGCCGGGGCGACAGCACCAGGCCGAGCGCCACCACGACGGCCGCCAGCGGCAGCAGCCAGGTGCGCGCGGGCAGCGGCGTGGCCTCGG
This sequence comes from Kitasatospora sp. NPDC088779, assembly GCF_040685395.1. NCBI lineage: Bacteria > Bacillati > Actinomycetota > Actinomycetes > Kitasatosporales > Streptomycetaceae > Kitasatospora > Kitasatospora sp. NPDC088779. The sequence continues at coordinate 49,774 of NZ_JBFBHW010000011.1, forward strand.
TGACGAGTTCGTCGTCGGTCGGCACGGTGAGCGCCCCGGCCGGCGCGACCCGGTAGGTGGCGGGCTCGACGGGCGAGGCGTACGCGAGGTCGGTGGCGGCCAGGACGAGCCGCAGCCGGTGCCCGGCGGCGAAGGTGTGGTCGACGGCGGGCAGCGCGACCGTGACGGTGCGGCCCGCGTCGGCGCCGGTGACCCGCAGCGGGGCGGCGAGCTGCTGCGGGAGCACGGCCTTGCCGTCCGGGCCCACGTCGTACAGCTTGGCGAAGAGCACCGCGTCCGGCCGGTCGGCGTGCACCTGGACGGGCACGGTGGGCTGCCCGGTCAGGTGCAGCGGCTGGTCCAGCGGCGCGGAGTCGAAGGCGGCGTGCTGGCCGGGGAAGTCGAGCGACAGCCCGGCGCCCAGCGATGCGGCCTGGCTGAGCGCGCCGATCCCGGGCAGCGTCGAGATCCCCGGCGGGGCCCCGCCGGGCGGGTTGGCGATGGTCTGCTCACCGCCGGCCAGTTCTACACCGTGGGAGCCGGTTCCGCCCAGGCCCGGGTAGCGGTCGGCGGAGGCGCCGCGCAGCACGGCCTGGAAGCCGGTGGAGTCGACGCCCCCGGTGCGGGTGACCCGGAACGCGGGGCCGGTGTCGTCGCCCTGCCCCTTCAGGTAGTGGTCGAACCAGGCGGTCACCCGGTCGTCGACCCGGGCGCTGGTGTCGGTGCCGCCGTCGTGCCCGCCGGCGAACCAGTCCACCGAGACGGGCGCCCCGTTGGCCGCGACGGCCCGGGCGATCCGGTCGCCCTGGTCGAGCGGGAACAGCGAGTCCTGCTGGCCCTGCACGACCAGGGTGGGCGCCTTGAGCTGCGCGGCCACCGAGGACGGGCTGGAGCGGTCCAGCAGCGCGACAGCCTCCGGGTCGGCGTGCCCGGCGGTGGCGACCCGGTCGTACATCTGGCAGAGCGACTCCAGGAACCGCCCGCAGCCGACCGGCCCGCCCGCGGCGTCGCCGCCCTGCCCGGCCCCGCCACCGCGCGGCGCGCCGCCGGAGGGCCCGAGGTCGCCGGCCGCGCCGGTGGTGAAGAAGATCCCGGCCCAGAGCTTCTTGAACACGCCGTCGACGGCGCCCGAGCCCTGCACGCCCTGCGGGAACAGCGCGTCGGCGAGGTTCCACCAGGTGATCTGGGTGGCCACCGCGTCGATCCGGTGGTCGTACGCGGAGGCCAGCAGCGAGACGGCGCCGCCGTACGAGGCACCGGTGATGCCGACCCGGGGGTCGCCGGGCCCGTCGAGCTGCACCTCGGGCCGCTGGGCCAGCCAGTCCACCAGGTGCTTGACGTCCTCGACCTCGCGGTCGGGCGCGTTGAGGCCGATCTTCCCGCCCGAGTGCCCGAAGCCGCGCGCCGACCAGGTCAGCACCGCGTAGCCCTGCCGGGCCAGCTGCTGGGCGCGTTCGCGCTCGCCGTCCTTGGAGCCACCGAAGCCGTGCGCGAGCAGGACCGCCGGGCGCGGGGTGCTGCCGGTGGTGAAGAAGGAGGTGTCCACCTGGACCTGCTGGTCACTGCCGGGGGTCTCCGGCATGGCGAGGAAACGGTCCTCCTGATGGACCGCCGGCTCACCGCCGGACGCCACCGTCGCCGTACCGACCCCGGCCACCACCACCAGGGCCACCGCACCGGCCACCACCCTGCGCCGCACCGTCGTACCCCGGCTGCGCCACCGGCGCCACGCCCCACCGAACTCCATGGGGGCTGATCGTATCCGCCCCCCGGGTAGGCGTCCGATAAGGCCACCACCGAAGCCGCCGCTTCCGCCCCGTTCACCCCGTTGCGCCCTGGTACGGCACGGGACGACGGAGATCCCCGCACCCCACCAGGGGTACGGGGATCCGCAGGGCGCGCCCTACAGCACCCGCGTCATCGTCCGATGCGGTATCCCCGCGTCCTCGTAGACCGGGCCCTCGGCCGCGTACCCCAGCCGCTCGTAGAACCCCAGCGCCCGCACCTGCGCGTGCAGTTCCACCTCGACGGCCCCGCGGTCGAGCCCGGCCGCCTCGATCGCCCGCACCAGCTGGGCCCCGAGCCCGGTCCCCCGGGCCGCCGACACCACCGCGAGGCGTCCGAGCAGCACCCTGCCCTCGACACCCCCGGTGAGCTTCAGCGCCTGCTCCCCGAAGATCAGCCGTCCGGTCCCGAGCGCGGTCCCGTCCGCCGCCACGGCCAGCAGGTGCACCGAGGTCGCGTCGTACTCGTCGTACTCCAGCTCCTCCGGCACGTTCTGCTCGACGATGAACACCTCGCGCCGCACGTCCCGCACCAGCGCCAGGTCCGCGGCGCCCGCCGCGGTCCGGATGGCCGCCGTCATCTCAGCTCTCCGACGAGATGATGTCGAGCGCCTTGCGCAGGTCGGGCGAGTACTCGCTGGAGAACTCGACCCACTGCCCGTCCGCCGGGTGCTCGAAGCCGAGCGACACGGCGTGCAGCCACTGCCGGGTCAGCCCGAGCCGCTTGGCCAGCGTCGGGTCGGCGCCGTAGGTCAGGTCGCCCACGCAGGGGTGGCGCAGCGCGGACATGTGGACCCGGATCTGGTGGGTGCGCCCGGTCTCCAGCTTGATGTCGAGCAGCGAGGCCGAGCGGTAGGCCTCGATCAGGTCGTAGTGGGTGACGGACGGCTTGCCGTCCTTGGTCACGGCCCACTTCCAGTCCGAGCTGGGGTGCCGCCCGATCGGCGCGTCCACGGTGCCGCTCAGCGGGTCCGGGTGCCCCTGCACGAGGGCGTGGTAGCGCTTCTCGGTGATCCGGTCGTGGAACTGCCGCTTGAGGTCGGTGTACGCGCGCTCGGACTTGGCGACGACCATCAGCCCGGAGGTGCCGACGTCCAGCCGGTGCACGACGCCCTGGCGCTCGGCGGCGCCGGAGGTGGAGATCCGGTAGCCGGCCGCGGCGAGCCCGCCGATGACGGTGGTGCCGGTCCAGCCGGGGCTGGGGTGGGCGGCGACGCCGACCGGCTTGTCGACGAGCACGATGTCCTCGTCGTCGTGGATGATCCGCATGCCCTCGACCGGCTCGGCGATGATCCGCACGGGGGCGGCGGGGGCCGGGATCTCGACCTCCAGCCAGGAGCCGGCGGTCACCCGGTCCGACTTTCCGGCCACGGCGCCGTCGAGCGTCACCTTGCCGTCGGCGGCCAACTCGGCGGCCTTCGTCCGGGAGAAGCCGAACATCCGGGCGAGGGCGGCGTCGAGGCGCTCGCCCTCCAGGCCGTCGGGTACGGGGAGGCTGCGGATCTGCGCTGCGGTACTCACCCGTACGAGTATGCCGGAACCGCGGCCCTCCGCCGCCCGCCCGACCGCCCGGGGCCCCTGCTACTCGGTCTTGCCGCCCTGCTGGTGGACGGTGCCGTCCGGGTTGCTGCCCCGGAAGGAGAGCAGCACGACGAGGATTCCGCCGCAGACGATCGCCGAGTCGGCGAGGTTGAAGACCGCGAAGTGCTGGACGGAGATGAAGTCGACGACGTGCCCGCGGAAGACGCCCGGCGAGCGGAACAGCCGGTCGGTGAGGTTGCCCAGGGCCCCGCCGAGCAGCAGCCCGAGCGCGATCGCCCAGGGCAGGCTGTACAGCCGGCGGGCGATCCGCCAGATCACCACGATGACGGCCGAGGCGATCATCGTGAAGACGACGGTCAGCGCCTGCCCCATGCCGAAGGCGGCGCCGGAGTTGCGGATGACCTGGAAGGTGACGACGTCCCCGATCACCTTGATCGCCGCGTGGTTCTCCAGCCGGGCCACGACCAGCAGCTTGCTGCCGAGGTCGATCAGGAAGGCGAGCAGCGCGACGACCATCAGCACGCCGACCCGCCGACGGCCCTTCGGCGCCTCCGCCGCGGCCGGGGCGCTCGCCTCGGTGGGCCCAGCAGGCTCGGCGGGCTCGGTGGACTCGGCCACGGCCACCTCCACGGCTTCGGCGGGGGTCGGGACGGCGTCGTCCCGCGTCTGGGGGGAACCTTGCGTACTGATGATCCGCTCCGCTGCCGGTGGAGCTCCCCCGGTTGGAGGTGGGGGAGGGTGGGCCCATTGGTCGCCGTACCGGACACCTCCGAACCGGACGTGTCCCGAGGATTCAGGCGACGTTACGGGGTCGAGCGTACGGCAAGCCCGACCCCCTGCGCCGCCCCGGTCGGCCGCGTCAGCGGCGTTCCTGCTTGGCCTTGCACTGCACGCAGAGCGTGGCCCGGGGGAAGGCCTGCATCCGGGCCTTCCCGATGGCCTGCCCGCAGGACTCGCAGGTGCCGAAGCCGACGCCCTCCAGCCTGGTCAGGGCCCGCTCGGTCTGGGCGAGGCTGTCCCGGGCGTTGTTGGCGAGCGCGAGCTCGCTCTCCCGCGAGATGTTCTTCGTACCGGCGTCCACCTGGTCGTCACCGGCTCCGTCGTTGGAGTCACGCATCAGGCCGGAGATGGCCGCCTCGGCGGCGTCGATCTCGTTCTGCAGCCGCTCCAGCTCGCTGATGAGCTCGGTGTGCAGCTCGTGGACCTCGTCGGTGGTCCACGGGTCCTCGCCGGGCCGGACCGGCAGCGTGGCCGGGTCCACCGACTCGGCGCCGCGCGGCACGGTGACGGTGTCGGTGCTGCTCTTCTGCCGTGCGGTAGTGGTCACGGTCCCCTCCCCTGGATCGGCCGCCACGGCCTTGCGTGCCCGCTTGGTGGCGGTACCCGCGCCGGTTGCCTTCTCAGCCATGGCTTCGACCCCATCTACGAACGAATCGAGCCGCCGGTTCCCGGCGGCCTCCAGTGCCGGAACGATAATCCCGATCAAAACCGGTCACAACATGACATTCCGATGCCCCATGATGACCCCACCCAGGCAGCCGCCCCAGCCGCCACGCCCCGCGCGCTGACCAGACTTGTGCCCAGATCACCCCCGCCTAACCACCACCGCCGCCGGCCCCGGAGCGCCCCGGCCGTCCACCGCGGGGAAAAACGATTTGGACAAACCGACTCGCCCGGCCGATACACTGGCCCTGCAAGGCGCAGATGGGACGAGTACCGACGTACGCAGCCACCAGCGACCCGGGGACGGTGCGAGCCCGGGGGTGTGCACGGCGGGAAGATCACCCCGGAGCCGCCGGAAGAACGGCCGCCCGCCACCGCGCGGGCCGGCCCACTAGACCCGGCAGCAAGCCCAAACAAGAGGGCCGCAGCAGCACCGCGGCCAAGGAGGGTGGTACCGCGGGGCGGCTCGCCGTCTCGTCCCTCCGTCGGATCCCGTTCACATCCGCCGGAGGTATGACGCCCGCGATGAGCACCTACAACTCCGTCCCCGCACAGGTGGACCTGCCCGCCCTCGAACACCAGATCCTGTCGTTCTGGCAGGACAACAAGATCTTCCAGCGCAGCCTGGAGCAGTCCGAGGGCCGCCCCGAGTGGGTCTTCTACGAGGGCCCGCCGACCGCCAACGGCATGCCCGGCGCCCACCACATCGAGGCCCGCGTCTTCAAGGACGTCTTCCCCCGCTTCCGGACGATGAAGGGCTACCACGTCGCCCGCAAGGCCGGCTGGGACTGCCACGGCCTCCCGGTCGAGCTCGCCGTCGAGAAGGAGCTGGGCTTCTCCGGCAAGCAGGACATCGAGGCGTACGGCATCGCCGAGTTCAACGCCAAGTGCCGCGAGTCGGTGACCCGCCACACCGACGCCTTCACCGAGCTGACCACCCGCATGGGGTACTGGGTCGACCTCGACGAGGCCTACCGGACGATGGACCCGTCGTACGTCCAGTCCGTCTGGTGGTCGCTCAAGCAGATCTTCGACAAGGGCCTGCTGGTCCAGGACCACCGGGTCGCCCCCTGGTGCCCGCGCTGCGGCACCGGCCTGTCCGACCACGAGCTGGCCCAGGGCTACGAGACCGTCGTCGACCCCTCGGTCTTCGTCCGCTTCCCGCTGACCAGCGGCCCGCTGGCCGGCCGGGCCGCGCTGCTGGTCTGGACCACCACCCCGTGGACCCTGGTCTCCAACACCGCCGCCGCCGTCCACCCGGAGGTCACCTACGTGGTGGCCACCGACGGCGAGGAGAAGCTGGTCGTCGCCGAGCCGCTGCTCGCCAAGGCCCTCGGCGAGGGCTGGGAGGCCACCGGCGAGTCCTTCACCGGCGCCGAGATGGAGCGCTGGGCCTACCGCCGCCCGTTCGACCTGGTCGAGATCGAGAACGCGCACTACGTCCTCAACGCCGACTACGTCACCACCGAGGACGGCACCGGCATCGTCCACCAGTCGCCCGCCTTCGGCGCGGACGACCTCGCGACCTGCCGCAGGTACGGCCTGCCGGTGGTCAACCCGGTGCTCGCCGACGGCACCTTCGCCCCCGAGGTCCCGCTGGTCGGCGGCCAGTTCTTCAAGAAGGCCGACGAGGCCCTGGTCGCGGACCTCAAGGAGCGCGGCCTGCTCTTCCGCCACCTCCCGTACGAGCACAGCTACCCGCACTGCTGGCGCTGCCACACCGCGCTGCTCTACTACGCGCAGCCGTCCTGGTACATCCGCACCACCGCGGTCAAGGACGCCCTGATCCGGGAGAACGAGGCCACCAACTGGTACCCGGAGAACGTGAAGCACGGCCGCTTCGGCGACTGGCTGAACAACAACATCGACTGGGCGCTCAGCCGTAACCGCTACTGGGGCACCCCGCTGCCGATCTGGCGCTGCGAGGAGGGCCACCTCACCTGCGTCGGCTCGCTGGCCGAGCTCTCCGAGCTCACCGGCACCGACCAGAGCGAGCTCGACCCGCACCGCCCGTACATCGACGACGTGACCTTCGCCTGCCGCGAGTGCGGCGGCACCTCGACCCGGGTCCCCGAGGTCATCGACGCCTGGTACGACTCGGGCTCGATGCCCTTCGCCCAGTACGGCTACCCGTACCAGAACAAGGAGCTGTTCGAGAAGCGCTACCCGGCGCAGTTCATCTCCGAGGCGATCGACCAGACCCGTGGCTGGTTCTACACGCTGATGGCGGTCGGCACCCTGGTGTTCGACAAGAACAGCTACGAGAACGTCGTCTGCCTGGGCCACATCCTGGCCGAGGACGGCCGCAAGATGTCCAAGCACCTGGGCAACATCCTGCAGCCGATCCCGCTGATGGACCAGCACGGCGCCGACGCCGTCCGCTGGTTCATGGCCGCCGGCGGTTCGCCCTGGTCGGCCCGCCGGGTCGGCCACGGCACCATCCAGGAGGTGGTCCGCAAGACCCTCCTCACCTACTGGAACACCGTCGCCTTCCAGGCCCTGTACGCCCGCACCGCCGGCTGGTCCCCCTCGGCGGCCGATCCGGCCCCGGCCGACCGCCCGCAGCTGGACCGCTGGGTGCTCTCCGAGCTGAACACCCTGGTCCGCGAGGTCGACGCCGCCTTCGAGGCGTACGACACCCAGCGCGCCGGCAAGCTGCTGTCCGGCTTCGTCGACGACCTGTCCAACTGGTACGTCCGCCGCGGCCGCCGCCGCTTCTGGCAGGGCGACGCGGCCGCGCTCGCCACCCTGCACGAGGCGCTGGAGACGGTCACCCGCCTGATGGCCCCGATGACCCCGTTCATCACCGAGCAGGTCTGGCAGGACCTGGTCGTCCCGGTCGCCGCGGACGCCCCGGCCTCGGTCCACCTGGCCACCTGGCCGCAGGCGGACGAGTCGCTGATCGACACCGACCTCTCCCGGCACATGGCGCTGGTCCGCCGCCTGGTGGAGCTCGGCCGGGCCACCCGCGCCGAGTCCGGCGTGAAGACCCGTCAGCCGCTGTCCCGCGCGCTGATCGCCGCCCAGGGCTGGGACGAGCTGCCCGCCGACCTGCGCGCGCAGATCGCCGAGGAGCTCAACGTCTCCACCCTGGAGTCGCTCGCCGAGGTCGGCGGCTCGCTCGTCGACACCAGCGCCAAGGCCAACTTCCGCGCCCTGGGCAAGCGGTTCGGCAAGGGCGTGCAGGACGTCGCCAAGGCGGTCGCCGCCACCGACGCCGCCCGCCTGGCCGCCGAACTGCGCGCCGACGGCGAGACCTCGGTCGAGCTGAACGGCGAGCCGGTCGCCCTCTCCCCGGACGAGGTGGTCATCACCGAGACCCCGCGCGAGGGCTGGGCCGTCGCCAACGAGTCCGGCGCCACCGTCGCCCTCGACCTGGCCATCACCCCGGAGCTCAAGCGGCTCGGCGTCGCCCGCGACGCCATCCGCCAGATCCAGGAGGCCCGCAAGAACTCCGGTCTCGACGTCGCCGACCGGATCGTCCTGCGCTGGCGGGCCACCACCGAGGAGACCGCCGAGGCCATCGCCGAGCACGGCCCCCTCGTCGCCGAGGAGGTCCTGGCCACCGACTTCGCCGCCGGCACGGCCGACTGGGACTCCGAGACCTTCGCCGACGAAGCCCTCGGCCTCGCCTTCCAGCTCCGCAAGGCCTGACCGACTCCGAAGCCGCCGTCACCCCGCCCGGGGCGACGGCGGCTTCGCCGTACCCGCGCGCCCCCGAAGCGACGTCACCACCCCGCGCGCGCCCGTCCCCCACCCTCGTCCGCACCACAGCAGAGCGCCCCCTGTTCGACCCGCGGGTCGAACAGGGGGCGCTCTCAAAAGGCCTCGCTACAACCTCAGTTGTCGCCGTCCTCGTCGATCAGGAAGCCCCGCATCGGCGCCGGAGCCTGCTGCATCGGCTGCGGAGGCTGCGGGCGGACGGCCGCCATCGGCTGCGTCATCCCGGCCGGCTGCATCTGCGGCGCGCCGGTGTTGCCACCGGACGCCTGACCGCCGAAGCTCGGCGCCGGCGGGTTGCCGCCGAAGGAGCTCTGCCCGCCGAACGACGGCGCGTTGCCGCCGAAGGCCGGCTGGTTGCCACCGAAGGCCGGGGCACCGCTCATCGCACCGGCACCGGCCGGAGCCATCGACGAGGCCGCCGGCGGCAGCGACGCGGTGGCGGGGATCCGCGGCGGGGCGAGCGAGTCGTCGGCCTGCGACTCCAGCTGGCGCAGCTGGGTCTCCAGGTACGACTTGAGGCGCGTCCGGTACTCGCGCTCGAACGCCCGCAGGTCCTCGACCTTGCGCTCCAGCGTGGCGCGCGCGGACTCCAGCGAGCCCATCGCGACGCGGTGCTTCTCCTGCGCGTCCCGCTCCAGGGCGTCGGCCTTGGCACGGGCGTCGCGCTCCAGGCCCTCGGCGCGGCTGCGGGCCTCGCCGACGATCTTGTTGGCCTCGGAACGGGCCTCCGAGATCGCCTGGTCGGCGGTCTGCTGAGCGAGCGCCAGGACGCGGGCGGCACTGTCGCCACCGGGGCCCTGCTGCTGCATGGGGGCGCCCATGGGGCCGCCCATCTGCTGCTGCTGCGGGCCGCCCATGGGGCCGCCCATCGGCTGCATCTGCTGCTGCTGGCCCATGCCCTGGCCCATCGGGTTGCCCATCTGCTGCGGGCCACCAGGGCCGCCCATGGGCTGGAGCATCTGACCGCCCATCGGCTGGACCAGCTGCTGCTGGCCGCCCATGGTCTGGTTCATCTGCTGCTGCTGCTGCGGGCCGCCCATCTGCTGGGGGCCGGCGGGGAGCTGCGGGGCGCCGGAGGGCAGGCCGAGCGGCTGGTTGCCCATCTGCTGCTGCGGGCCGCCCATCTGCTGCTGCTGCGGACCACCGGGGCCCATCTGCTGCTGCTGCGGGCCGGGGCCCTGCTGGCCGGGAACCGGCGGGCCGGATATGGCGGCCGGAACGGGGGCGCCCGAACGGGCGTCCTGCGGCGGCTCCTTCCGCATGTTCGCCTGGTTCTGCGCGGCGGCGCGAGTCGCGGCGGCCAGCTTGGCGCGCAGGTCCTCGTTCTCGCGAAGCAGGCGGGTCAGCTCTCCTTCGACCTCGTCGAGGAAGGCATCGACCTCGTCCTCGTCATAGCCTTCGCGCAGGCGGACGGTCGTGAACTGCTTGTTCCGAACGTCCTCGGGGGTCAATGGCATCTCTTCACCTCAACGTGATCGTCGGCACACCGGCATCCTGTCGCATCGCTCACCTACGACTAGGGCCGCACAAGCGAGATCAGGACATACACAATGATCATCAGTACGAAGAAGGACAGGTCGAGCGCCACGCCCCCGAAACGCAACGGCGGAATGAACCGCCGAAGAAGCTTGAGCGGCGGATCCGTGACAGTGTACGTGGCCTCCAGGACCAGGACCATGGCCTTGCCGGGCCGCCACGAACGCGCGAACTGGAAGACCCAGTCCATGACCAGTCGCACGAGCAGGAACACCAGGAAGACGGTCAGGGCGTAGTAGAGCACCGCCCACACGATGTCCATCGCGTTTCCCTCTCCCCGGTTCCGGGCCCTTGGGCCTGCCGCTCGTCACCTGTCGCTAATCCACTGTTGATCAGATCCACACGTAAAGTCGTGGCCGGGTCAGCTCTGGTTGAAGAACCCACCCTCGGCGATCCGAGCCTTGTCCTCCGCCGTGACATCGACGTTAGCAGGCGACAGCAGGAACACCTTCTGTGTCACGCGCTCGATACTGCCGTGCAGACCGAAGACGAGTCCAGCGGCGAAGTCTACGAGTCGCTTCGCGTCGGTGTCGTCCATCTCGGTCAGATTCATGATCACGGGGGTCCCGCCACGGAACTGTTCCCCGATGGTACGGGCCTCGTTGTAGGTCCGCGGGTGCAGCGTGGTGATGCGGTAGGGCTCTCGTTCGTTCACTACCTTGGGCATGATCACCGGGGCGCTCTTCTCCAGGTTGTGGCGGCGTTCGGGTGTGATGGACGACACTGGGGCCATCCTCGGGGTCTCCTGCCGGATCGGCACCGCGGCCGGGACCGGCTGCGGAGTGATCGAGGAGACCGGGGCGGGCGCGGCGGCCGGCCGGGGGATGTCCTCGGTCCGCTGTCCCGTTCGAATCGGCTCGGGGTCCGCGTCGTAGTCGTCGTCAGGGTCGTACCCCTGACCGTCGTACGTCTCGTCCTCCACGAGGCCGAGGTAGACCGCCATCTTGCGCATTGCGCCGGCCATGCTCCTGTCTCCTCCGCTCATAGCCACCTCGCTGGCGCTCGGTGGCGGCTTCGCGAAACGCGCACCTTCCGATGGTCGCTCGCTCTGCTCGCTCCGTGCGGACCGACTCCGTCCCGGCGGCCAGGCCGTGCGGCCCTGCCTGCGGATTCCGCGGTCCACCCACGACGGCCCGTCAGGCCGACGGCCGGTCAGAGTTCGTGGGGTGGGGGCCGCGGAGCTGCGATCCACGGTTCGCTAGCGCTCCGAGGAGCTGCTAGATTCTGTCCTATTTTGTCCTGCAGTCTGATCTACTACCCGGTGACGTTACCTGAGGGGTGACCTCACTCCGAGTACCGCCGTTCCGACGCGCACATGTGTCGCCCCGGCGGCAATCGCCTGCTCAAGGTCACCGCTCATTCCCGCGGAGACCATGGTGGCAGCAGGATGGGTCGTGCGTACTGCGGTTGCGATTTCCGTCAGCCGCTCGAAGGCACGGAGCGGGTCTCCGGCGAGCGGACCGGCCAACGGAGCGACGGTCATCACACCGTCCAGCCGCAGTCCGGGCGTGTCGGCGATCGCGTCCGTGAGTTCCGCGACGTCCTCCGGGGCGACTCCGGCCCGGTGGGCCCCCTCGCCGTGCTCCTTGTCCAGGGCCACCTGCACCAGGCAACCCAGCTCCGGGCGCTCGGACTTGAGCACCGCCGCGGAGAGCGACCCGACCAGCCGCAGCCGGTCCACCGAGTGCACGTGGTTCGCGTACCGGACGACCGAGCGGACCTTGTTGGTCTGCAGCTGTCCGACGAAGTGCCAGTCAAGAGGAAGGTTTCTGCACTGCTCTGCCTTGGGTGCGGCGTCCTGGTCGCGGTTCTCCGCGACATCCGTCACACCCAGTCCGGCCAACAGCGCGGTGTCCTCGGCGGGGTAGGTCTTGGTGACGACGACCAGGGTGACCTCGTCGCGCGGCCGTCCGGCAGCCGCACAGGCGTCGGCGATCCTCCGCTCGACCACGTCGAGGTTGGTCCCCAGCTCCTCGTACCGGGCCCGCTGCCCCTCCGTCAGGGTCTCCAGCCAGCTCTGGTCGGGAAGGCCGCCGCGACTCCCCGGGAACGGTCCGTAGATGTCGTTCGTCATCAATGATCAGAGCCCAACCAGACGTAGCTCGCGAGCCGGCCGGTGCGCTGCTCGCGGCGATAGGAGTAGTGATCCGCGGATTCGAGGGTGCAGACCGGTGACCGCACCAACCCGGTGACCCCGGCGGCGGCCAGCTGGGCCGCGACCCCCTCGGCCACGTCCAGCGCCGGTGTTCCCCAGGAGGTCTCGGCGAACGCGGCGGGCACCACCGCGGCGACCTCCGCCCGCAGGTCGGCCGGCACCTCGTAGCACCGGCCGCAGACCGACGGGCCGGTGGCCGCGGCGATCCGGCCGGGTTCGGCCCCCAGTTCGACCATCGCCCGCAGGACCGCGGGCACCACCCCGGCCGCCAGCCCGGGCCGGCCCGCGTGGGCCGCGCCCACCACACCCGCCACCGGGTCGGCCAGCAGCACCGGAGTGCAGTCGGCGGTCAGGACGGCGAGCGCGAGCGGCCGGTCGGTGACCACCGCGTCCACCGTGGGGACGTCCCCCGGCGACTGGCGCTGCGTCACCACGGCGACCCGCGCGCCGTGCACCTGGTTCATCCAGACCACGTCGGCCGGGTCGAGCCCGAGCTCCCCGGCGGCGATCGCCCGGTTCTCCCGGACGGTCTCCGGGTCGTCCCCCACCGCCCCGCCGAGGTTGAGCTCCCCGTACGGCGAAGTGCTCACCCCGCCCCACCTGTCGGTGAAGGCGAAGTGAGCACCCGCGCGTACGGCGTGATCGATCACTTAAGGAAATCCGGGACGTCGAGCTCCTCCGCCGGGCTCTCGACGAACGGCTGCCGGACCGGCTGCACCTGCGGCGGCACCGGGGCGGTGGTCACGGTCTCGGTGGCGCGCGGCGCGGCGTGGGTCTCCCCCTCCGAACGCGACGTCACCGAGCCGATGCTCCCGTAGGACGGCCGGGTGGCCGGGCGCTCCGGGGCGGCCGGCGGCGTGGCCGACGCGGCGGGGGTGGCCTTGACCACCGGGTCGCGGACGATCGCCGGCGGCTGCCCGCCGTCGAAGCCGGCCGCGATGACGGTGACCCGGACCTCGTCGCCGAGCGCGTCGTCGATGACCGCGCCGAAGATGATGTTGGCCTCGGGGTGCGCGGCCTCGCTGACCAGCTGGGCCGACTCGTTGATCTCGAACAGGCCGAGGTCGGAGCCGCCCGAGATGGAGAGCAGCACGCCGCGGGCGCCGTCGATCGAGGCCTCCAGCAGCGGCGAGGAGATCGCCATCACGGCGGCCGCCTTGGCACGGTCCTCGCCGCGGGCCGAACCGATGCCCATGAGCGCCGAACCGGCCTCCGACATGACGGACTTGACGTCGGCGAAGTCGAGGTTGATCAGGCCGGGGGTGGTGATCAGGTCGGTGATGCCCTGGACACCGGAGAGCAGGACCTGGTCGGCCGAGCGGAACGCGTCGAGCACGCTGACCTGGCGGTCCGAGATGGACAGCAGCCGGTCGTTGGGGATCACGATGAGGGTGTCGACCTCTTCGCGCAGGCTCGCGATGCCGTCCTCGGCCTGGTTGGCGCGGCGGCGGCCCTCGAAGGTGAAGGGGCGGGTGACCACGCCGATGGTCAGGGCGCCGAGCGAACGGGCGATGTTGGCGACCACGGGCGCGCCGCCCGTGCCCGTGCCACCACCCTCACCCGCGGTGACGAAGACCATGTCGGCCCCCTTGAGGACCTCCTCGATCTCCTCGCGGTGGTCCTCGGCGGCCTTGCGGCCGACCTCGGGGTTGGCGCCGGCGCCGAGGCCCCGGGTGAGTTCACGGCCCACATCGAGCTTGACGTCGGCGTCGCTCATCAGGAGGGCCTGCGCATCGGTGTTGATCGCGATGAACTCGACGCCCTTGAGACCGACCTCGATCATCCGGTTGATGGCGTTGACACCACCGCCGCCGATTCCGACGACCTTGATGACTGCGAGGTAGTTCTGCGGTGCTGCCACGTCGAAGGCCTCTCGCCTCGAATTTCCGGGTCGGCCCGACCCGACGGGGGATCGTACCGACGGATGTCGATGGGTAGGGAGCCTGGTTTCCGACTGAATGTCCGAAATGCCGACCGCCGACCCCAACCCTAAACTTGACCTTTAGGGTTAGTCCTGTGCCTCCGTCACATCACCAGGGGGCACAGTCTGGTGACACAGGACACTAGGTGGCTCCAGGCACGTGTTTCAACGAACACGCCGAGCTTCCCCTTTTCTTTTGAGCCTATGTGATCATCGGCCGGCACATGAAACCGGGGTGACCACCAAGGGTCGGGCCGACACTTCACAGCGTCAACCCCTCCCTCAGGCACAGAACCTACCGGATCATCCCGACACCGCCGGCGCCTCCGGCGCACTCACGTCGAAGTTCGAGCCCTTCTGAGCCATCAACGCGACCAGCGTCCGGGCCTTGCGGTCGGTCTGCTCCGGGCTCCCCCAACGCACCGTCGCACCCCCGCTGAGCTGCAGCTGAATATCGTCGTACGAGTGCACCAGCACCGCTCCGGCCCGCTTCGCCACCTCGGGCGGCAGTCCGGCGGCCACCGACACCGCGCCCTGAACCAGCTGCGAACGGGAGATCACCCCGTCCGCGTCCTTGGCCTGCTGACTGAGCCGCAGTTCCACCACCGGCACCCCCTCCGGCGGGGCCGCCTCGGTGGCGAAGCTCACGCCGGCGGCGTCCACCTGGGTGAACTGACCGTCCTCCCCCTTGACGGCGGCCACCGCCGTGCGCTGGACGACCTTCACCCGCAGGGTGTGCGGCCAGCCCCGCCACACCTCGGCCTTCGCCACCCGGGGGATCGCCTCCACCCGGCGCTGGACGGCGTCCAGGTCCACTCTGGCCAGCGGGCCGTCACCGATCCCGCCGATCGCCTCGCGGACCTGGTCCGCCGTCAGCTTCTCGTCCTTCGGCCCCTGGACCGCGACCTCGCGCACGTCCAGCACCGAGGAGAAGAACACCACCCAGGCCAGCACGCCCAGCACCGCGGCGCCGAGCACGCTCAGCACCACGATGCCCCGCCGGGAGAGCCGGAGCCGAGGAGCGGACTCCTCGGCCTCCAGCTCTTCCTCCAGCGGGTCGGCGAGCCGGCCGTCAGCCACGGCGGCGACCGCCGCGGGAGGCCTGGATCGCCTCGTAGACCATGCCGACCAGCAGGTCGTCGGCGTCCCGGCGGCCGAACTCGGCGGCGGCCCGGCTCATGTCCCACAGCCGCTGCGGGTCGGTGAGCACCGGCAGCACGTTCTGCAGCACCCACTCCGGGGTCAGCTCGGCGTCGTCCACCAGCAGGCCGCCGCCGGCCTTGACCATCGGCTGGGCGTTCAGCCGCTGCTCGCCGTTGCCGATCGGCAGCGGGACGAACGCGGCGGGCAGCCCGACGGCGGCCAGCTCGGCGACGGTCATGGCGCCGGCCCGGCAGAGCATCAGGTCCGCCGCCGCGTAGGCGAGGTCCATCCGGTCGACGTACGGCACCGCGCGGTACGGCGGCATCCCGGGGATGTCCTCGACCTGCGGCAGCTCGTTCTTCGGGCCGACGGCGTGCAGGATCTGCACGCCGTACTGCTGGAGCCGCGGGGCGATCGCGGTGACCACCTCGTTGAGCCGGCGCGCGCCCTGGGACCCGCCGGAGACCAGCAGGGTGGGCAGCCGCTGGTCGAGGCCGAAGTAGTGCCGGGCCTCCGGCCTGGCGGCGCCCCGGTCCAGGGTGGCGATGGTCCGGCGCAGCGGGATGCCGATGTACCGGGAGTCGCGCAGCTTGCTGTCCGGCGTGGAGACCGCGACGAAGTCCGTGTAGCGGGCGCCGATCTTGTTGGCCAGGCCCGGACGGGCGTTCGCCTCGTGCACCACGATCGGCACGCCGGCCCGCTTGGCGGCCAGGTAGGCGGGCATCGCGACGTAGCCGCCGAAGCCGACCACGGCGTCCGCGTTGACCCGCTCGATGATCTCCTGGGCGGCCCGGACGGTGCCGCGCAGCCGGCCGGGGACGGTGATCAGCTCGGGGGTGGGCTTGCGGGGCAGCGGGACGGCCGGAATCAGCTCCAGCTGGTAGCCGCGTTCCGGCACCAGCCGGGTCTCCAGTCCGCGCTCGGTTCCCAGGGCGGTGATCCCGATGGACGGGTCGTGCCTGCGGAGGGCGTCCGCGAGGGCCAGCGCCGGCTCGATGTGACCGGCGGTCCCCCCGCCGGCGAGTACGACATGCACCGAAATTCACCGCTCCCTGCGTGCCGGCCCCGGGGCCGGGCGCGCTGTGGTTCGTCGTCGTGGCAGCACCCGGGCCAGTCGTCTCCTGATCCGGGAGTTCTTGCTCCGGGCGGCCAGCGCCGCCTTCGCGCCCGAGGTGCTGCGCGCCAGGCACAGCAGCACACCGATCGCGGACATGGCCGACAGCATGGCGGAACCGCCGTAGGAGAACAGCGGGAGCGGGACGCCCGCGATAGGCAGCAGTCCCAGCGCCGACCCCAGGTTGATCATGGCCTGCGCCATGATCCAGGTGGTGGCGGCTCCCGCGGCGTACCTGACGAAGGGGTCCTTCGTACCGATGGCCACACGGATACCCGCGTAGCCTAGTGCCGCGAAGAGACCGATCACCGACAGCGTCCCCACCAGGCCCAGTTCCTCGCCGGTCGCGGCGAAGATGAAGTCGGTGTGCGCCTCGGGCAGCTGGCCCCATTTCTCCACGCCGGCACCGAGACCGGTGCCGAAGCCTCCGCCGAGCGCGAACGAGTACACGCCGTGCAGCGCCTGGAAGCAGGCCCCGTCCGGGTCGGGCTTGGTGACGCCGATGCAGCCCAGGCGCTCCGCCCGGTGCGGGACGGTGATCACCAGCGCGGTGCAGACGACCACGGCCACCCCGACGGTGGCCACGAACAGCCGCAGCGGCGCGCCGACCATCCAGAGCAGCGCGAACAGCATCGCCACCAGGATCATCGAGGTGCCCATGTCGCCGCCGAGCATGATCAGCGCGAGCAGCAGCAGGGCGCCCGGCACCAGCGGGACGAGCAGGTGCTTCCAGGTGGTGAGGGTGCCGGCCTTCTGCTTGCGGGCGAGCAGGTCGGCGCCCCAGAGCACCAGCGCGAGCTTGGCGAACTCCGAGGGCTGGAACTGGAAGAAGCCGAAGTCCAGCCAGTTCTGGTTGCCGTTGATCCGCACCCCGATGCCGGGTACGGCGACCAGCGCGAGCGCGCCGATCACCCCGAACATCACCGGGTAGACGATCACCCGCAGCACCGCCAGCGGCACGGAGGCGAAGCCGATCAGCAGGACCAGGCCGAGGATGGCCGCGATCAGCTGCTTGAGGAAGTAGTACTGCGCCGAGTGGTGCTGGCCCAGGGCGAGGATCTGCGAGGCCGAGAAGACCATCATCAGGCCGAGCACCACCAGCAGCAGCGTCGTGCCGATGACGAGCAGGTAGGGCGTGAGCGGCCGGTCCAGCCAGTACCGCACCCGGTACCGGAAGGCCCGTACCCGGGCCAGCGGTCCGGCCGACTTGTACTTGGTCGTGGTGGCCGAGATCACGCGCCACGGCTCGGCGGCCTCCCGCTCCGGTGCTCCGGAACCCGCCCTGCCCTGCCCAGCCACTCCCCGCTCACTCTCTCTTCACGGCTCACCCGCCGCCGGGCCGCTCCGGCCCGGTACGGCCCTTCGGCTCACTCCCCGCGGTCCGCCAGCTGCCGGACCGCGGCGGCGAAGAGGTCGCCGCGCTCGCCGTAGTTGGTGAACATGTCCATCGAGGCGCAGGCCGGTGCCAGCAGCACCGTGTCACCCGGCCGGGCGAGCGAGGCGGCCGTCCGGACGACCTCCGCCATCGCCACCGCGCCAGTCTGGCCCTCGGCCGCCTCGATCACCGGGACATCCGGAGCGTGTCGCTCCAGCGCCTCCCGGATCAGCGCGCGGTCCTCGCCGATCAGCACGGCGGCGCGCAGCCGCCCGGCCGCGCCCTGGACCAGGTCGTCGAAGGTCGCGCCCTTGGCCAGGCCGCCGGCGATCCAGACGACCGGCCGGAAGGCGGCCAGCGAGGCGGCGGCGGCGTGGGTGTTGGTGGCCTTGGAGTCGTCGACGTAGGTGACCTCGCCGACCACGCCGACCTCGGCGATCCGGTGGGCGTCCGGGCGGAAGGCCCGCAGGCCCTCCCGGACGGCCTTCGGCTCGACGCCGTACGCCCGGGCCAGCGCCGCCGCGGCGAGCGCGTTGGCGATGTTGTGCGGGGCGGCAGGACGGCGCGCAGCGCCCTCCTCGGAAGGGTGGTGGTGGGCGACGGGTGGGCTGACGTCCTCGACGGTGCCCAGCTCGGCCGCGTTCTTGGCCCGGTCGGCCACGAACGCGCGGTCCACCAGCAGCCCGTCCACCACCCCGAGGTTCGACAGGGCGGGCGCGCCGAGGCCGAAGCCGATCGCCCGGCAGCCCTCCTCGACGTCGGCCTCGCGGACCAGCGCCTCGGTGGCCGGGTCGGCCAGGTTGTACACGCAGGCGACGGTGTTGCCCTGGTAGATCCGGCCCTTGTCGGCGGCGTACGCCTCCATCGAGCCGTGCCAGTCGAGGTGGTCGGGGGCCAGGTTGAGCACGACCGCCGAGTGCGGGCGCAGCGAGGGCGCCCAGTGCAGCTGGTAGCTGGAGAGCTCGACGGCGAGCACGTCGTACGGCTCCTCGGCGAGGACCGCGTCCAGGACCGACACCCCGACGTTGCCGACGGCGGCGGTGCGCTTCCCGGCGGCGGTGAGGATCGAGGCGAGCATCTGGACGGTGGTGGTCTTGCCGTTGGTGCCGGTGACGGCCAGCCAGGGGGCGGGCTCGCCGGTGGCGGGCAGCGGCCGGCGCAGGCGCCAGGCGAGTTCGACGTCGCCCCAGACCTCGATGCCGGCCGCCGCGGCGGCGGCGAACAGCGGGCGGTCGGGCGCCCAGCCGGGCGAGGTGACGACCAGCCGGGTGCCCTCGGGCAGGCTGTCGCCGTCGCCGAGGCGGACGGTGACGCCGAGCGCCTCCAGCTCGGCGGCCCGGGCGGTCAGGCCCGCGCCGCTGCCGCCGTCCACCACGGTGACGTGGGCGCCGAGGCCGTGCAGGACGCGCGCGGCGCTGATGCCGGAGACGCCGAGCCCGGCGACGACGACGGGCAGGTTCGCAAAGTCAGGGTTCGTCATCCGGTCCGGTATCCCGCGTAGAAGAGGCCGAGGCCGACGGCCACGCAGAGTCCCTGGATGATCCAGAACCGGACCACGACCAGGACTTCGCTCCAGCCCTTGAGTTCGAAGTGGTGCTGCAGTGGCGCCATCTTGAAGACGCGCTTGCCGGTCATCCGGAACGAGCCGACCTGGATGATCACCGACAGGGTGATGATCATGAAGAGGCCGCCGAGCAGGATCAGCAGCAGCTCGGTGCGCGAGCAGATCGCCAGACCGGCCAGGGCGCCGCCGAGGGCGAGCGAGCCGGTGTCGCCCATGAAGATCTTGGCGGGCGAGGTGTTCCACCAGAGGAAGCCGAAGCAGGAGCCCATCAGGGCGGCGGCGACCACCGCGAGGTCCAGCGGGTCGCGGACGTCGTAGCAGCTGACGGTCGCGGTGACGGAGTAGGCGCAGCTCTGCCCGTACTCCCAGACGCCGATGAAGGTGTAGGCGCCGAAGGCCATCACCGAGGCACCGGTGGCGAGGCCGTCCAGACCGTCCGTCAGGTTCACGCCGTTGGAGGTCGCGGCGATCATGAAGTAGGCGAAGATGACGAACAGCACGGGGCCGATCGACCAGCCGTAGTCCCGGACGAAGGACAGGTGCTGGGACGCCGGGGTGAGCCCGCGGTCGTCCTGGAACTGCAGCGCCAGCACGGCGAAGGCCAGGCCGACGATGGACTGGCCGGCCAGCTTCGCCTTGGCCCGCAGACCGAGCGAGCGGCGCTTGACCACCTTGATGTAGTCGTCCAGGAAGCCGACCAGGCCCAGACCGGTCGTCAGGAAGAGCACCAGCAGGCCGGAGGCCGTCGGGCTCTCGCCCGTTATCGCCTTGGTCCCGAAGTAGGCGATCAGGGTCGCCAGGATGAAGGCGATGCCGCCCATGGTGGGCGTGCCCTTCTTGCTGTGGTGCGCCTTCGGCCCGTCGTCGCGGATGTACTGGCCGTAGCCCTGCCGGGCGAGCAGCTTGATCAGGGCGGGGGTACCGACCAGCGACAGGATCAGGCCGATCATGCCGGAGAAGAGGATCTGCTTCATTACGCGGCCACACCGTCCGAGAGGAGGGCCTCGGCCACCTTCTCCAGCCCCACCGAACGGGACGCCTTCACCAGGACCACATCCCCCGGCCGAAGTTGACTGCGCAGCAGCTCGACCGCCGCGTCCGCGTCGGACACCAGCACCGACTCCTCACCCCACGAACCTTCGTTCCTCGCGCCGAGTTCCATGCAGGCCGCCTCGCGTCCACCGACCGCCACCAGCTTGGTGACGTCCAGTCGGACGGCGAGCCGCCCGATGGCGTCGTGCTCGGCCAGGCTCTCCTCGCCGAGCTCCCGCATCTCGCCGAGCACCGCCCAGGTGCGGCGGCGCTCCGGGCCGCGTCCCCCCATCGAGACCAGCGCCCGCAACGCGGCCCGCATCGAGTCGGGGTTCGCGTTGTAGGCGTCGTTGACGACGGTGACACCATCGGCCCGGTCGACGACCTCCATGCGCCAGCGGGACAGCGCACCCGCTTCGCCCAGGGCGGTCGCGGTGTCGTCGACGGACATCCCGAGCTCCACCGCCACCGCAGCGGCGGCGAGGGCGTTCGAGACGTGGTGCTCACCGTACAGGCGCAGCTGCACGGGCGCGGAACCGGCCGGGGTGGTGAGCGTGAAGGATGGCCGTCCGGCGGCGTCCAGCCGAACGTTCGTCGCCCGGACGTGGGCATCCGGGGATTCCCCGAACAGGACCACCTTCGCCCTGGTACGGCCGGCCATCGCGCGCACCAGCCGGTCGTCCGCGTTGAGGATCGCGGCGCCGTCGGCGGGCAGCGCCTCGACGAGTTCGCCCTTGGCCTCGGCGATCGCCTCCTGCGAGCCGAACTCGCCGACGTGCGCGGTGCCGACGTTCAGCACCACTCCGATCCGGGGCGGCGTGATCGAGGTGAGGTACTCGATGTCGCCCTTGTGCCGGGCGCCCATCTCCATGACCAGGTGCCGGGTGCCGGGCTCGACCCGCAGCGCGGTCATCGGGTGGCCGATCTCGTTGTTGAGCGAGCCGGGCGGGTAGACCGTGTCGCCGAGGCGCTGCAGCAGCTGGGCGATCAGGTCCTTGGTGCTGGTCTTGCCGGCCGAGCCGGTCAGCGCGACGACGGCGGTGCCCTCGGCGCGGGCGACCACGGCCCGGGCCAGCTTGCCGAGCGCGTCCACCACACTGTCGACCAGGACGGCGGGCACGCCGACCGGGCGGTCGGCCAGCACCGCGACGGCGCCGGCCCCGACCGCGACGTCCGCGTAGTCGTGGCCGTCCACGCGCTCGCCGACGAAGGCCGCGAACAGGCCGCCGGGGCGCACCTTCCGCGAGTCGACCTCGACCGGGCCGGTCACCAGGGCGCCGGGGTCGGCGCCGTCCAGGGTGCCCCCGACTGCGGCGGCCACCTCGGCGAGGGTCAGTGCGATCACTGCTGCTCTACTCCTCGGTCGCCCCGGGCGGCCGTGGTCTGCGTGATGGATTCGCGCAGCACCTCCCGGTCGTCGAAGGGGCGGATCTCGTCTCGTACGTACTGGCCAAGTTCGTGGCCCTTGCCGGCCACCAGCACGGTGTCCCCGGCGTGGGCGCGGGCGACGGCGATCCGGATCGCCTCGGCCCGGTCGGGGACGACCAGGACGGTCCCGCGCTCGGCCTCGGGCACCGCGGCGGCGCCGGTCAGCATGCTGGCGAGGATCGCCAGCGGGTCTTCGCTGCGCGGGTTGTCGCTGGTCAGCAGGGCGGTGTCGGCGAGCCGGGCGGCGATGGCGCCCATCGGGCCGCGCTTGTGCGGGTCCCGGTCTCCGCCGCAGCCGACGACGACGTGCAGCCGGCCCTTGGTGACCTCGCGCAGCGAGCCGAGGACGGCCTGGAGGGCGTCCGGCTTGTGCGCGTAGTCGACCACGGCGACGAACGCCTGCCCGGCGTCCACCCGCTCCAGCCGGCCCGGCACGCCGGGCACCGCGGCGACGCCGGCCACGGCCCGCTCCAGCGGCAGGCCGGCGGCGACCAGCAGGGTGATCGCGGCGAGCGCGTTGGCCACGTTGAACGGGCCGGGCAGCGGCACGGCCGCGTCGGCCGCGGCGCCGTCCGGGCCGAGCACCCGGAAGGTGGAGCCGACCGGGCCGAGCTGGACGTCCACGGCCCGCCAGTCGGCCTCGACGGCGCCGGTGGCGGAGAAGGTGGTCACCGGGATCTTGGCCTCGGCGGCCAGCCGGCGGCCGTACTCGTCGTCCACGTTGACCACGCCGTGGCGGGACTTGCCGGGCTGGAAGAGCCGGGCCTTCGCCTGGAAGTAGTCCTCCATGTCCGGGTGGAAGTCGAGGTGCTCGGGGGTGAGGTTGTTGAACAGGGAGACGTCGTACGTCACCCCGTCGGTGCGGCCGTAGACCAGCGCGTGGCTGGAGACCTCCATGGTCACCGCGTCCGCGCCGCGCTCGGCCATCACGCCGAGGATCGCGTGCAGGTCGGTGGCCTCGGGGGTGGTGCGCTCGCTCTTGATCCGCTCGTCGCCGACCCGCATCTCGACGGTGCCGATCACCCCGGGGGCGCGCCCGGCGCCGAGCAGGCCGCCCTCGACCAGGTAGGACGTGGTGGTCTTGCCGTTGGTGCCGGTCAGCCCGATCATCAGCAGCCGCTCGGAGGGGCGGCCGTAGACGGCTGCCGCGAGCTCGCCCATCCGGGCCCGCGGCCGGTCGACGACCAGCAGCGGCAGGCCGGTGCCGGCCGCCAGCTCGGCGCCGGCCGGGTCGGTGAGCAGCGCCGCCGCGCCCGCCGCCGCGGCCTGGGCCGCGAAGGCCGCGCCGTGGTGGTTGGCGCCGGGGAAGGCCACGTACACGTCGCCGGGGCGCACCGCCCGGGAGTCGTGGGTGACGCCGCTGACGAGGCCCCCCTCGACGGGATCGAGGCCCAGCTGGCGGGCCAGTTCGGCGAGCGGCAGGGCGGCGGTCCCGGCCGGGCGGGGCGGACTCACGGTGATTTGATCGGGTTTCGGCACGGCGGGAAGGCTATCCGCCGAAGGGTGTCCAGGGCCAAACCGGCCCTTCGCCGCGCCGCCGTCCGGCCCGACCCGCTCGTTGCTCATACTCGCTCACGGCTTCCACTCGACGGGCAGGTTGGGCGCCTGGCTGCCGCTGGGCGGGACCTGCATGGTCTTCAGGGTGAACTCCATCACCTGCTTGAACACCGGTCCGCACAGCTGGCCGCCGAAGTGGCCGTTGACCGGCCCCTGGAGGGTGCAGGAGACGGTGTACCGGGGGGCGTCGGCGGGGGCGAAGCCGATGAAGGAGGCGGTGTAGCCGTCGTAGCCCTTGCCGTTGGCGGCCCCCCGGTTGGCGGTGCCGGTCTTGCCGGCGACCCGGTAGCCGGGGATGGCGGCCTTGCCGCCGGTGCCCTGCTCGTCGTCGACGACCGACTCCAGCATCGAGGTGAGGGTCTTGGCGGTCTGTTCGCTGACCACCTGGGTCTGCTCGCCCGGCGGGGTCGCGGTGTACTTGCCGTCCGGGCTGGTGGTGCCCTGGACGATGCTGGGCGCGACCCGGACGCCGCCGTTGGCGATGGTCGAGTACACCGAGGTGGCCTGCAGCGCGTTCATCTGCAGCGGGCCCTGGCCGAAGGCGATGTTGTACTTCTCCGAGGCGACCAGGTCCCCCGGCGTCTTGAGCATCCCAGGGGTCTCGCCGGGGAAGTTCAGACCGGTCGGCTGGCCCACGCCGAACTTGCGCATGTAGCCGTCCAGCGTCTTGTTGACCTCCGACTGGTCGGCGCCGAGGGTCTCGACCGCCTCGATGGTGCCGATGTTGGAGGACTTGGCCAGCACCCCGGCCAGGGTCAGGTACCAGTCGCCGTGCTCGACGTCGTCCTTGAACTGCTGGCCGGCCCGGACCAGCCGGTTGGGCACGGTGACCTTGGTGTCCCAGTTGGCCTTGCCGGTGTCCAGGACGGCGGCCAGGCTCATCAGCTTGGCGGTGCTGCCCGGCTCGTACGCGTCGACCAGCGCGGCGTTGCCCATCTGGGACTGCTTGGCGGTGCTCAGGTCGTTCGGGTTGAAGCCGGGCGCGGTGGCCATCGCCAGGACCTGACCGGTCTTCACGTCCTGGACGACGACGTAGCCCTTCTCCGCCCCGGAGTTGGCGACCTGGTCGGTGAGCGCCCGCTGGGCGGCCCACTGGATGTCCCGGTTGATGGTCAGCTTCACGTCGGTGCCGGGCACGGCCGGGTCCATCGAGCCCCCGGCGGTGGGCACCAGCCGGCCGCCCGCCTGGGCGTAGCTGCTGTGCCCGTCCTTGCCGGCCAGCTGCTTCTGGTACTGGAGCTCCAGGCCGCCGGCGCCCTCGCCCTCACCGTTGACGAAGCCGACCAGGTTGGCGGCCAGGCCGTCGGCGGGGTAGATCCGCTTCTGGGTCTCCCGGTTGAACACCCCGGCCAGCGGGTTGGCGCACTCGTTGTCGACCCGGGTGCGTCCGCCCTGGTCGGCGGCCTTGGTCAGCAGCCGCTTCTGGGCCTGGCAGGTCCGCGAGCCGGCCTGCTTCTCCAGGCCCGCCTTGAGGTCGCTGATCTGGCTCTTGGTGGCCGGGGTCTGCTGGGCGGCGAGCCGCTTGTAGCGGGTCTTGGGGGTGTGCAGGTCGGCGGCGATCTTGTCCTTGGGCACGCCGAGGATCGGCGCCAGCAGGGCGGCCGCCTGCTCCGGGGCGTCCGGGATGCCGGTCGCCGCCGGGGTGAACATCGCCGGGTCGGCGGTGATGTCGTACGCGTCGACGGTGGCGGCCAGCGCCACCCCGTCGGAGGACGTTATCGAGCCGCGCTCGGCGGTGATCGGGATGTTCAGGTAGCGGTTGGTGTTGGCGTCGGCGGCCAGCGCGTCGGAGTCCAGCAGCTGGAGCTGTACCAGGCGGCCCGCGAACACCGAGAACACCAGCGACATCACCACGGTGATCACCCGCAGGCGGCGCTTGGGCTCGGCCAGCCGGAGCGCCTTGGGGCGCAGCGGGCGGCGCGGCCGGACGGCGGCCTGGCTCCGGGCCGGCGGGCGGCCCTCGGGGCGGCGCTGCTGCGGTGCCCGGGGCGTACGGGCGGCGGCGGCCTTGGCGGGCTGGCCCTTGGCCGGCTGCCCCTTCGCGGACTGTCCCTTGACGGGTTGTCCCTTCGCGGGCTGGGCCTTGCCGGCGGACTGGCCGCGCGGCGCGGCCGCGCGGGGCGCGGCGCCCTTGGGCGGCTGGCGGCGGCCGTTGCCGGAGCCTCCGGACGGCTGACGTGGCGTGCTCATCGGCCCGCACCTCCGGTCGACGGCGCGGCCGGGGAGGCCGGGTTGATCTGGACCACGGAGTCACCGGCCGTCGCCGCCGGGCTCGGCGCGCCCGGGGGGGCGCTCGCCGGGGGCGCACCCGCCGGGGCGCTCGGCGCCGGCTGCTTCATCGGCCACGGGTCGACCGTCGAGCGCTTGACCGGCGGGCTGTCCTGCGCCGGTCCGGGCGTGCCGATCACCTTGCCGCCGTTCGGGACGTCCAGGAAGGCCATCCCGCCGGCCGGGACCATGCCCAGCTCGGCGGCCCGCCGCGCCAACGCGTCCGGCGCCGAGCTCTGGTCGATCTGGTGCTGGAGGCCCTGCTTCTCGTCGGTCGCCACGGTGGTCTGCTTCTGCAGCCGGGACAGTTCGAAGGAGCCCTCGTTGAGCGCCGTGTTCAGCGCCAGCAGCCCGAGCAGCCCCGCCGCGAGCAGCACCACCACGAGCACCGCGAACGGCGTGCGGCCCCGCACCGGACGCCGCCCCGGCCGGACCGTGATCCGCGCCCTGCCCTGTCCGGGGAACGATCCCCGCCCCGCCCGGACCCCACCGGCCACCGGCCCCACTGCTCTCCTCCGCCCTTCGGACCCCGCCGGGGCCAACGTTTCAGCCCCGCTTGCTACGGTCCCTGATCCTCTCCGCCACCCGCAGCCGTACGGGCGCGGCGCGCCGGTTCTCCTCGATCTCCTCCTCCGTGGCCAGCTCGGCACCACGGGTGATCAGCTTGAGCCAGGGCTGGTGCTCCTCCGGGATGAACGGCAGCCCCGGCGGCGCGGTGTTGGTCGACCCGGCGGCGAAGTACTGCTTCACCAGCCGGTCTTCCAGCGACTGGTAGGACATCACGACCATCCGACCGCCGATCGCCAGGGCCTCCAGCGCACCGGGAATCGCCCGGTCCAGGACCTCCAGCTCGCCGTTGACCTCGATCCGCAGCGCCTGGAACGTCCGCTTGGCCGGGTTCCCGCCGGTCCGGCGGGTCGCCGCCGGAATGGCGTTCCGCACCAACTCGACCAGACGCGCGCTGTTGGTGAACGGTTCCTTCTCCCGCTCCCGGAGGATCACCGAGGCGATCTTCCCGGCGAACCGCTCCTCGCCGTAGACCTTGAGGATCCGGGCCAGGGCACCGTGGCTGTAGGTGTTCAACACCTCCGCCGCGCTGATCCCCCGGGTCTGGTCCATCCGCATGTCCAGCGGCGCGTCCTGCGCGTACGCGAAACCGCGATCGGCCTCGTCCAGCTGCATCGAGGAGACGCCGAGGTCGAACAGGACGCCGTCCACCCGGTCGATGTCCAGGCGCTCCAGCACCTCGGGGATCTCGTCGTAGACGGCGTGCACCAGGGTGGCCCGGTCTCCGAAGGGCGCCAGCCGCTCGCCGGAGAGCTTCAGCGCCTGCGGGTCGCGGTCCACCGCGACCAGCCGCACCTCGGGGAACTGGGTGAGCAGCGCCTCGCTGTGCCCGCCGAGGCCGAGGGTGGCGTCCACCACCACCGCCCCGGGGCGCGAGATCGCCGGAGCCAGGGCGTCCATGCACCGCTGCAGCATGACCGGAACGTGCTTGGGGCCCGGATCGTTGGTGGTCATGCGCGGTGGCGCCCTTCCTCAGGTGCGGAGCAGCCCGACGACCGGGAGCTCCGACCATTCTCGCCCACCACTGCACGACGCGACGACGCGGCCCGTGGTCCCCGCCCGCTCCAGGGGGAAGATCGTGACCGCCCGGCGCCGGGGAAGGTGCGCCAGGTGGGCACGGAGCGGGTGGAGGCCACGGGCCGCATCAACCGGGCCACCCAGGCCGGAAAAGCCCGGTTGACGGGATCCGGCGGGTGTGCTCCACTGCGCCGCAAACTCTATCGCGCGGGCCCCGCCAGTCAATGGTCCGCTCCGGCGCACCACCCGGGCGGCGGTACGGATCACCGCAGGTCGCAGCCATGGGAGTGGCCCCGCGGAGGTGCCGGCCGGGGGCCCGCGGGAGCGGCCGCGCGCCCCACCCGCGCACCCGCCCCGCGGGCGCTCCGGGACCAGCCCGGACAAACCCTCCCGAACGCGTGGAACGGTCCGCCTGTTGTGGCTATGCGCTCGATCACAGCGGCCCGATCTGTAGCTCTCCTCCCCACCGCGGACGCCCGAATCGCACTAACGTCGCCACCATGACAGTGACCCCCGACCGGCCGACGCCGACCGACGCTGCCGACTCCCCGCGACCCGCCATCATCGACCGCTTCGTCACGGACAACCGCGAGTACGCCGTGACCTTCCGGGACGGCGGCATGGACGCCCGCCCGGTCCAGAAGATCGCCGTGGTGGCGTGCATGGACGCCCGCCTCGACCTGTTCGCGGCGCTCGGCCTCGAACTGGGCGACGCCCACGTCATCCGCAACGCGGGCGGCGTCGTCACCGACGACACCATCCGCTCCCTCACCATCAGTCAGCGCGCCCTCGGCACCCGCTCGGTCGCGCTGATCCACCACACCGGCTGCGGCCTGCTCGGGCTGACCGAGGACTTCCGCCGCGAGCTGGAGCTGGAGGTCGGCCAGCGCCCGCAGTGGGCGGTGGAGGCCTTCGTCGACCTCGACGGCGACGTCCGCCAGTCCATGCAGCGGGTCCGCACCTCGCCCTTCCTGCTGCACACCGACGACGTCCGCGGCTTCGTCTTCGACGTCCACACCGGGCTCCTGCGCGAAATCCACTGAACCCCGTACCCGCACCACCGCCCCGCACCGCGCACCGCCCGGCCAACGGCGTCCGGGCATCCGGGGCCGTCCCGAGGGTGACTTCTGGTCACCGGTCAGGGGAGAATGCGCCTGCCGGTCAGACCTCGAACCACCTGGGGCGGCCAGGCCGCAGGCCGCTACCCCGGCACCGGATTCCCGACGGAACCGCCCCCGGGAAGGCCGCGTCAAGCATGGGGTGGGGTCCGGCCTCGGGGTGAGGCGGGCACAGGGTGCCAGGGAGCGTATACGGGTGACGAGCTACAGCGATCAGGCCGGTCTCGGCAGTCCTGCGGGGGGCGGCCAGGGGACGGACGGGTACCACCGGGCCGGACTTCCCGAGCTCGCCGCGGTCGTGGACCGGATCCGCGCCAACATCGAGAGCGTGATCGAGGGCAAGCCGGAGGCCGTCCGGGTCGCACTGACCGTCCTGCTCGCCGAGGGCCACCTGCTGCTGGAGGACGTGCCCGGCGTCGGCAAGACCATGCTGGCCAAGGCGCTCGCCCGCTCGGTCGACTGCACCGTCCGCCGCATCCAGTTCACGCCCGACCTGCTGCCCTCGGACGTCACCGGCACCAACATCTACGACCAGCACCAGCGCGACTTCGAGTTCCGCCCGGGCGCGATCTTCGCGCAGATCGTGGTCGGCGACGAGATCAACCGCGCCTCGCCCAAGACCCAGTCCGCGCTGCTGGAGTCGATGGAGGAACGCCAGGTCACCATCGACGGCACCAGCTACGAGCTACCCTCGCCGTTCATGGTCGTGGCCACCCAGAACCCGGTCGAGATGGAGGGCACCTACCCCCTGCCGGAGGCCCAGCGGGACCGTTTCATGGCCCGGATCTCGATCGGCTACCCCAGCCCCGAGGCCGAGTTCGCGATGCTCGACGTGCACTCCGGCGCCAGCCCCCTGGAGGACCTCCAGCCGGTGGCGCACGCCGCCGACATCCTCAAGCTGGTCGACCTGGTGCGCAGCGTGCACATCGCCGACCCGGTCCGCCGCTACGCCGTCGACCTGGTCGGCGCCACCCGAACCAGCCACGAGCTGCGTCTGGGCGCCTCGCCGCGCGCCACCCTGCACCTGGTCCGGGCCGCCCGCGCCGCCGCCGCGCTCGACGGGCGCGACTACGTCACCCCGGACGACATCCAGCGCCTGGCCGTGCCCGTCCTC
Source organism: Kitasatospora sp. NPDC088779 (assembly GCF_040685395.1). Classification (NCBI taxonomy): domain Bacteria; kingdom Bacillati; phylum Actinomycetota; class Actinomycetes; order Kitasatosporales; family Streptomycetaceae; genus Kitasatospora; species Kitasatospora sp. NPDC088779. The sequence goes on from NZ_JBFBHW010000011.1 coordinate 79,154, forward strand.
GCGCACCGCCTGATGCCGACCGCCGAGACCCAGCTCAGCCGCCGCACCGCCGAGCAGATCGTGACCGACCTGGTCGCCCGGCTGCCGCTGCCGCGCCCGCAGGGCGGCCCGGCCGTCCGGAGGGGCTGAGGTGGCCCCGTCCGACCCGACGTCAGGACTGCGGACCGGGCTGCGCGGCCTCACCACCCGGGGGCGCTCCTTCCTCGCCGCCGGCGTCACCGCGGTCGGCTGCGCCTACCTGCTCGACCAGGACGCGCTGCTGCGCGTCGGCGTGCTGCTCGCCGCGCTGCCGCTGGCCGCCGCGCTGGTGGTCGCCAACACCCGCTACCGGGTGGCCAGCGGCCGCCGGCTGAGCCCGCGTCGCGCGGTGGCCGGCCAGGAGGCCCGGGTCCACCTGCGGGTCGACAACGTCTCCCGGGTGCCCACCGGGCTGCTGCTCCTGGAGGACAAGGTCCCGTACGTGCTCGGGCCGCGCCCGCGCTTCGTGCTGGACCGGGTCGAGCCGCGCGGCCACCGCGAGGTCTCCTACCGGGTCCGCTCCGACCTGCGCGGCCGCTACCCGCTCGGGCCGCTCCAGCTGCGGCTGTCCGACCCGTTCGGGATGTGCGAGGTGAACCGTTCCTTCTCCGCCTCCGACGTCCTCACCGTCGTCCCCCAGGTCCAGGCCCTGCCGCACGTGCGGCTGAGCGGCGAGTGGGGCGGCCAGGGCGAGAGCCGTGCCCGCACCCTGGCGCTGGCCGGCGACGACGACGTGATCCTGCGCGAGTACCGGCCCGGCGACGACCTGCGCCGGGTGCACTGGAAGTCCACCGCCCGGTACGGCGAACTGATGGTGCGCCGCGAGGAGCAGCCGCAGCGGGCCCGCGCGACCGTCCTGCTGGACACCCGGGAGATCGGCCACCGCGGCATCGGCCCCGCCTCCTCCTTCGAGTGGGCCGTGAGCTGCGCCGCCTCGGTCGCCGTGCACCTGCTGGAGCGCGGCTACCAGACCCAGCTGCTCACCGACACCGGCCAGTGGGTGCCCGGCCCCGGCGCCGGCGGCGGCAACACCGCGGCCGACGCCTCCGGGCTGATCCTGGACGCGCTCGCGGTGGCCGACCTGTCCGACGGCGCCGGCCTCTCCCGCGCAGAGGAGCCGCTGCGCGCCGGCGGCGAGGGACTGCTGGTCGCCGTACTCGGCGAACTCGACGAGGCGCAGACCGCCCGGCTGGCCCGGCTGCGCAGCCGCACCGGCGGGGCCGTCGCGTTCCTCCTCGACACCGGCACCTGGGCGGGCCTGCGGATGCTCGCCCCCGACACCGGCGGCGACGAGTTCCGCAACCGGGTCCGGCAGCTGCGCGAGGCCGGCTGGACCGTCCTGCCGGTCAGCTCCGGGGACTCCGTCCCGGACCTCTGGCAGGCCGCCGACGGCGCCAAGACGACCTCCCCCTACCGAGAAGAGGCCGGCGCGTGACCACCCGGGCCAAACTGACCGTCTACTCGGCGCTGGCCACCGCCCTCGCGTCGCTCTGCCTGACCCCGCTGCTCACCACCAGGAGCTGGATCACCCACGCCTTCCTGGTGATCGCGGTGATCGCGGCGGTCGGCGCGGGCCTGCGGCGGGCCCCGCTGTACCGCTGGACGGTGCCCGTCGGCCAACTGCTGGTGCTGTTCCTGCTGATCCTGATCGGCTTCGCCGGCTCCGGCTCGCTGCTGGGCGGCGTGGTGCCCGGGCCGTCCTCGCTGCGCGCCCTCGACCACGTCATCAACTCCGGCCTGGACGACATCCAGGTGTACGCCATCCCGGCGCCGCCCAACCCCGGCCTGCGGCTGATCCTGGTCACCTCGGTCGGCCTGGTCGCCGTCGTGGTGGACACCGTCGCCGTGACGTACCGGCGCTCGGCGCTGGCCGGGCTGCCGCTGCTGGCGCTGTACTCGGTCGGCAACGGGCTCTCCGGGGACCACGGCAGCTGGCTCTGGTTCGCCCTGGCGTCGGCCGGCTACCTGGTGCTGCTGTTCGCCGAGGGGCAGGACCGGGTCTCCCGCTGGGGCCGGGTCTTCCACGGCGGCTCGCGCGACGGGACGAGCTCCGGCCGGGTCAGCCCGGGCGGCCAGCAGGTCGGCGTCCTCGCGCTGGTCGCGGCGCTGCTGCTGCCGGTCGTCCTGCCGCACTGGGACTCCGGCCTGCTGAGCCCCGACTCCGGCGGGTCCTCGGGCAAGAGCTCCATCGGGTCGGCCACCAGCCTCGACCCGCTGGTCAGCCTGGAGTCGGCGGTCACCAAGCCCACCAACAACGAACTGCTCAGCTACACCCTGGACAGCGAGATCGCCGACCAGATCTACCTGCGCACCGGGGCGCTGGACCAGTTCGACGGCACCAACTGGCGGCTCGGCAGCACCACGGTCAACGACCTCCCGTCCTCCTTCCCCGCCCCCGAGGGCCTGCGGGACGCCAACCTCCCCCGGATCGAGGGCGACTTCCAGATCAGCGACCGGCTGGAGAAGAGCTGGCTGCCGATGCCCTACCCGGCCGCCTCCGTCCAGGTCCCCAACCGGTCCGACTGGAAGCTCGACCCGCTCACCCGCACCGTCCTGCCGACCAACGACCGGGCGATCCGCAGCCTGCGCTACCACGTCAGCGCGCTGGACGTGCGGCCCACCGCGAACGAGCTGCGCACCGCGTCGACCGCGCCGCAGGACATCCGGGACCACTACACCGGCCTCCCCCAGGACCTCCCGCCGGTCGTCGCGCAGCAGGCCCACGAGGTCACCGCCAAGGCGACGAACGACTACGACCGGGCGATGGCGCTGGTGAGCTGGTTCACCGGCCCGCAGTTCCAGTACGACACCGCGGTCAACGGCGGCACCGGCAGCAACGCGATCGCGGTCTTCCTGCGCGACCGCAAGGGCTTCTGCGTCCACTTCGCCTCCACCATGGCGGCGATGGCCCGCACCCTGAAGATCCCGTCCCGGGTGGCCGTCGGCTTCACCCCCGGCGACGCCAAGGGCGGCAACGTCTACTCGGTGACCGGCCGGATGTACCACGCCTGGCCCGAGCTGTACTTCTCGGGCTACGGCTGGCTGCGCTTCGAGCCCACCCCGAGCCGCGGCGTCCAGCCCCGCTACACCGAGCAGTCCACCACCCCGACCACCGCGCCGACCCAGCAGCCGACCGCCTCCGCGCAGGGCTCGGCGCCGGTCGCGGCGCCGACCGACAGCAAGGACTGCGACGCGAAGCAGCGCCAGCTGGGTGAGTGCGGCGGCAGGAGCAAGGCCGTCAGCAGCGCCGCCGAGGACTCCTGGCTGCTGTCCGGGCAGGTCCTGGGCAGCGCCGCCGTGGTGGTGCTGGTGATCGCGCTGCTGCTGGTGCCGATGCTCTGGCGGTCGGCGCTGCGCCGGCGCCGGCTCGGCTCCGGCGGCCGGCGCGGGCCCGGCGGCGGCCCGGCCGAGCTCACCGACGCCCAGGTGCTGGCCGCCTGGGACGAACTGATCGACTCCGCCTGGGACCTCGGAATTCCCCCGGACGAGTCACGCACCCCGCGCTCGGCCGCCCGGCGGATCACCGAGAAGGCCGAGCTGGACGCGGACTCGGCGGCGGCCGCCGGGCGGCTGGCGCTGGCCACCGAACGGGTGCTCTACGCCCCGGCCGGCCAGGTCACCACCGCCCCGCTGTCGGCGGACGTCCGGACCGCCCGGCAGGGCCTGCGGGCCACCGCCGGCCGGGCCGGGCGGACCAGGGCGGTGCTGCTGCCGCCGTCCTCGGCCCAGCTGTGGTGGCGGATCTCGGACGCCCTGCGGGCGGCCCGGGAGGCGGTCGGCACCAGCGTCGGCCGGGTGTCCGCCGCGGTCACCGGCCCGGTGCGGCGGGTGGTCTCCCGGCGCAAGCGCAAGCCGGAGTCCGAGCAGGCCTCCAGGGAGTCCTGAGCGGGGCCCGGGCGAACGGGCCGTCGCGCGGACGCGGGAACGCCGGGGCGGGCAGTCGATCGACTGCCCGCCCCGGCGTTCGTCCAGCGTGTGCGCGCCCCGGCGGGCGTGCCGTGCGCGGCTCAGAAGCCGCCGGCCTGCTCGTCCCGACGACGCTGCCAGCGCTGTTCCACCCGGTCCATCATCCCGGCCTTGCGGCGGGGCGCGGCGGCCGGCCGGGGGCCGGAGCCCTGGCCGGCGGGGCCGCGGCGCCAGCCGGTCACGGCGAACACCGCGCACCCGAGCATCACCAGGAAGCCCACGACGCTGACCCAGATCTGGTCGGGGACGACCATGCCGCCCATCAGCAGGCCGATGCCCACCACGAAGCCGGCAACGGCCAGGTACACCCGCCGGCGGGTGTAGGTGCGCAGCCCGGTTCCCTCAAGCGCCGTCGCGAATTTGGGATCTTCGGCATACAGCGCTCGCTCCATCTGGTCGAGCAGTCGCTGCTCGTGCTCCGAGAGCGGCACGGAGTCCTCCTACTCGTCGGTCGCGGGTGCGACCGGTCCGCCACCCCGGTCGGGGAGGCAAAGTCCAATCAGCCTTCGGGGCACACGGTCGGACGCCTGTGCGGGGGGACCCGGCCCGTGTCGTCCATATGCCCCACGCATCCGGCTGTCATGCTTTCCGGCTTTACCCAGATCATACGGTCCGTGGGCCCGTTACGGAGTGGTCTGCGCCGCGTGGGACGGGCCACTTCGACCGGGCACGGCCGCACCCGGCTCAACGCCACGGGACGCGGACAAGTGCCCGAACGGGTGGAATCGGTCCGGACCTGGGCAGGTTCGGGACCACCCGGACGAGACCGGGGGGCGTCCGGAAGGCGAACTGCCGCCGCACGGTGTGCGAACCGTACGGCGGCGGACGGTCCCGCGGCCGCTCAGGCCAGGGTGGCCAGCAGGTGCAACTGGGTCGCCACGGCGTGGAACGCGGGCTGCTCGGCGGCGGCCTCCTCCAGCTTCAGCAGCGCCTCCATCGCGCCCGGCTCGGCGTCCACCAGCACCCCGGGGACCAGGTCGGCGAAGACCCGGACGCCGTGCACCGACTCCACCCGCAGGCCCGCGCCCTCGGCCAGCCGGCCCAGTTCCTCGCCGGTGAAGCGGCGCGGCATCGGGTCCTGCTCGCCCCAGCGGCCGTCGGTCGCGGACAGCACCGTACGGGCCTCGGTGAAGTGGCCGGCCAGCGCGCGGGCCAGCACGGCGCCGTTGCGGTTGGCGGCCAGCAGGCTGACCAGGCCGCCCCGGCGCAGGGTGCCGGCCAGGCTGCCGAGCGCCTCCGCCGGGTCGTCCACGACCTCCAGCACGCCGTGGCAGAGCACCGCGTCCACGGTGCCGGGGGCGACCAGCTCGGGCAGCGTCTGGGTGTCGCCCTGGACGGCCCGGACCAGCTCCGTCACCCCGGCCTCGGCGGCCCGGCGCTCCAGCGCGAACAGCGCGTCCGGGCTGGGGTCGACCACGGTGACCCGGTGGCCGAGCTTGGCCACCGGCACGGCGAAGTTGCCGGTGCCGCCACCGGTGTCGACCACGTCGAGCACCGGCTGGTCCAGCTCGGCCGCCCGCTTCTCCAGGGCGGCCCGCACCACCTCCCACACCACGGCGGTACGCAGGGCACTGCGGGGACGCGTCGGGTACAAGGCGGGGCTCCTCGGCACATGCAGATCGATCAGGATGCCTCCACCTTAGACCGGGCGGGTGGCGGGGCCCGTCACCCCCGGCGGGTCGTCGCCGTCCAGCGGCAGCCGCGGGGCCGGCGGGGTCGGGCGCAGGCCGAGCAGGCGCTCGACCAGGCGCAGGAACAGGGCGGAGTTGCGGACCAGGTCGTCGGCGTCACGGGCCGAGGCGGCACCCCTGATCCCGGCCTCGGCGGCCGCCCGGCGGCGGGCGCCGGCGCCGTAGTAGAGCGCCCACTCGGCCAGCTCGGGGGCCACCTCGGGCAGCACCTCCCAGGCACTGCGGATGGCCTTGCGCCGGCGCGGGCTCTTCTCCGGCCGCCCCCGCACCGCGAGCACGGCCGCCACCGTGCGCAGCGCGGCCAGGTGGGCGGTGGCGTACCGCTCCAGCGGGTCCTCCAGCACGCGGGCCCGGGCGAGCGTGCGGTGGGCGTCGGCGAGCAGGTCGAGGGCGGCCGGCGGCGCGGCGGTCCGGCGCAGCACGGGGTGGACGTCCCCGCCACCCGGGCGCCCGCCCGGGGAGGACGGCGGGGCGGCGGAGTGGAGGCGGGCGGTGACGGGCTCAGGACGGCTGATGGTCATGGTCTCCCCCGTTCCGAGGCAGCGCGCGGACCGGGCGGTCCGTGCCCCTCCATCGTGAACGGGACCACTGACAACGCGGCCCGAAACGGGTGAGCGGCGGCGGGCACCGGCCTGTCCCCCCAGGTCCTGTGCCGCCGCCGTACGCCGCCGCTCCGCCGTTCCCCACAGGCGGCGGTGGCCAGCTCCCCCTTCCGGTGGCCGGTCTCCCCCCGGCCCGCTCCGCCGCCCCGTGTCGGCGGTGCGAGGCCCGTGACCGGCTCCCGCGGCGGACCTCCGCCGCCGCCCCGCCGACCCCTCATCTGCCGGCTGGGCGGACGGATCCGCCACCCGGGGCGGGGCGCCCGACGCGCCGCCGTCCCGGTGCCACCACTCTCCCGTCCCGGCAGGTCGGCGGGCCATCCGCTGACGTACTCAACCCCGGATCTGAGTACGCGTACTCAGATCCGTCGGCCCCGGACCCGGCCGTGGCCGGAACCGGCGGGCCGACCCGGCACGTCCGGGTACGGTACGGCCGTGGCCGGGGCGGACCGGCCACGGCCACGAGAAGGAGGGGGAAAGCGATGAGGAGGGGGAAGCCATGACGATCGTGCCGCTGATCTTCACCAGCGGACTCGCCAGCGGCATCAACGCCTACGCGGTGGTGCTGCTGCTCGGACTGCTGGGCCGCTTCGGCGGCGCGGACTCGGTACCGCCCGCACTGGAGCGCACCGACGTGCTGGTCGCGGCCGCCGTACTGTTCCTGCTGGAGGCGGTGGCCGACAAGATCCCGTTCGTCGACAGCCTCTGGGACTCCGTGCACACCGTGATCCGGCCGATCGCGGGCGCCACCGTCGGCGCGCTGATCGCGAGCACCGACCCGGGCTCGCTCGGCGAGGTCGCGGCGGGCGCGATGGGCGGCACCACGGCGCTGGTCAGCCACCTGGTCAAGGCCTCGCTGCGGATGGCGGTCAACACCTCGCCCGAACCGGCCAGCAACATCGCGGTCAGCATGGCGGAGGACCTGTCGGTGGCCGGGCTGGTATCCCTGGCGATCTTCCACCCCTGGCTGGCCGCCTCGATCGCCGCCGTCCTGCTCGCCGTCGGCCTGCTGCTGGTCTGGTTCGCGGTCAACCGGATCCGCGCCTTCCGGGCCCGCCGCCGCGAACGCCGCGCCGCCCGCGACGCCGGGTCCGCCGCCCGCGAGCAGGAGGCGGACCGGCCGTACGTCCCGCGGCGCTGAGGACGGCGCCCGCCCGGTCCGACCCGGCCCAGGTCACGGCCTAGGATCAGGTGCCATGGCACGGATCGTCATCATCGGCGCAGGAATGAGCGGGCTCGCGGCGGCCTCCAGGCTGGCCACCCTCGGACACCGGGTGACGGTCTGCGAGGCCGGCGGCACGTACGGGGGCATGGTCGGCCGGTACGAGCGCGACGGATTCGCCTTCGACACCGGCCCCGGCCTGCTGACCCTCCCGGCCGTCTACCGCGACCTCGCGCTGAAGACCGGCAAGGAGCCGCTGGAGCAGCTCGTCGACCTCGCCCCGGTGGACCCGGAGAGCCGGCACCTGTTCCCGGACGGCACCGCCGTCAGCCTGCCCAACGCCTCCCGCGGCGGCGTCAGCCAGGCCCTGGACGCCGCCTTCGGCGCCGGCTCGGGCGCCCGCTGGAGCGCGGTCATGAACCACGGCCGGACGGTCTGGGAGGCCACCCGCCGCCCGCTCCTGGAGGAGCCTCTCCCGGCCGACCGGTCGCCGCTGCACACCGACCCCTACCCCGTCCCGCCCCGGCGCGGCCTGCTCGCCCGGCTCGGCCGGCCCCGCCCGTGGACCCTCGCCGACGTCGCCGCCCGCGAACTCGGGGGCCACCCCGGCCTCACCGCCCTGCTGGCGGAGCACGCCCTGCGCTTCGGCCTGCCCCCCGGATCCGCCCCCGCCGGGGCCACCGTGCTGCCGTACATGGAGCAGTCCTTCGGCGTCTGGTACGTCCGGGGCGGCCTGCGGGCCCTGGCGGACGCGGTGCACCGGCGCTGCGAGCTGCGCAAGGTGGAGTTCCGCTTCGACACCCCGGTCACCGGGGTACTGGTCGAGGACGGCCGGGCCCGTGGCGTCGACACCCCGGGCGGGCGGATCGACGCGGACCTGGTGGTCTCCTCGATGGACACCAGGGCGCTGTTCCGTGACGGTCTCGCCCGGTGGCCGGAGCTCGGGCCCGACCACTGGGAGCCGTCCGAGGTGCCCGGCCGGTTCAGCGTGCTGCTCGCGCTGCGCGGCGCCCGGCCGGCCGGCACCCCGCACCGGACGGTGGTGCACGCCGCCGACCCGGCGGCCGAGCAGAACGCCCTGACCCTCCCGGCCCCGCCCTGCGAGCGCCCCACCCTCCAGGTGCTGCGCCCGGACGATCCCTCGCTGCGCCCCGACGACGCGCACGAGAGCGTGGTGCTGACCGCGACCGTCCCCGCCCAGGGCGACGTCGACTGGACGGCGCCCGGGGTCGCCGAGCGCCACGCGGACCGGCTGCTGGCGCACGCCGACGCCGCCGGCCTGGGCCTGCGCGAACGGGTGCTGTGGCGGGTCGTGCGCACCCCGGACGACACCCGCCGGGAGACCGGCGCCCTCGGCGGGTCGGTCCCCCGCCCCGCGCTCGCCGGAGACGGCGGCGGATGGCTCCAGCCCGCCAACGAGTCGCCCGTCCCCGGCCTCTACCTGATCGGCGGAGCGGCCCACCCCGGCGGCGGACTGGCCCGGGCCGGCATGTCCGCCTGCATCGCCGCCAACCTGATCGGCCCGGCGTAGGGGCCCTGGCGCCGGACCTCAGCCCTGGGGCCAGGTGTTCTGCTGCTGGTAGCCGTAGGTGTGGTCGTAGGACTGCTGCTGCGGGATGCCCTGGGGGTGCTGGCCCGGCTGCTGGCCGGGGTGCTGCTCCAGGTGTTGCTCGGGGTGCTGCTGCGGGGTCTGCCACTGCTGCTGGGGGTGCTGCTCCCAGCCGGGCTGCTGCTGCGGGTAGGACTGGTACTGGTCCTGCTGCGGGTAGCCGTTGTACGGGTCGGACTGCTGGGGGTAGGCCCCGTAGCCCTGGTCGTAGGCGAAGGCCGGCTGCTGCTGGCTCTGCCACTGCTGCTGCTCGTAGGCCGGCTGCGGCTGGGCGGCGTTGTCGTAGCCGGACTGGTAGGCCTCGGCGTAGGGGTCGTGCGGCGCCTGCGCCTGCTGCTGCTCGTAGTAGGCGGGCGCGTAGACGCCGTCCTGGGCGAGTTCCTGCATCTCGAAGGCGGCGGTCTGCTCGACCTCGGGGACGTCCTCGGCAACCGGGGCGGGGGCGGCGACCGGGGCCTCCTCGACGGCGCTGACCTCACCGATCCGCTTGTCGGTGGCCTCGACCGCGGCCACGGCGGCCGCGCCGCCGGTGAGGGCGCCGAGCAGGGGCACCTTGGCGAGCGGGCCGGGCAGCGAGCCGTCGGCCTTGCGCAGCGACCAGCCGGCCCGGTAGCCGCGCTTGACGGAGAAGGTGACGAAGGTCTGGCCGGCCGCGAAGAGGGCGGCGCCGGCGCCGATCACCGGGACGGAGCCGAGCACCATGCCGGCGGCCACTGCGAGGAAGCCGACCAGGGCGAGGGCCCGCCAGTGCAGCGGGGCCCGGTTCTGCAGCAGGACCTCGGCGACCAGCCAGAGCGCCACCACCGCCAACGCGACGTACAGCAGCAGGTATCCGATGCCCATCCGCCCGCTACCTCCAGTCGCGTGCCCGCGCTCGCCGCGCGTGTGCGGCGACTGTACCGGTTCAACGGCCGGGGTACCGCATCGCGTTCCCGCCGGTCGCGGCCGGGGCCCACACGACCGAGCCCGTCACCGTCGGGGCGGTGACGGGCCGGTGAACGTCCGGGCCCGCGGGCCCGATCGGCCCGGCGCAGGACCCCCGACGGGGCGCCGGACGGGGCCTACGCGTGGCGCTGGTGCAGGCCGAGGTTCTGGTAGATCTCCAGCGTCGCCGTGGAGTGGTTGAGCGTGATGAAGTGCAGGCCGGGCGCGCCCTCGGCGAGGAGGCGTTCGGCCATCGCGGTGGCGTGTTCCATGCCGATCGCGCGCAGCGCCGCCGGGTCGTCGACGGCGGCCCGCAGCCGGGCCTCCAGGTCGGCGGGGAAGGCGGAGCCGCTCAGCTGGGGGAAGCGTTCCAGCTGCTTGGCGTTGGTGACCGGCATGATCTCCGGGATGATCGGCGTCTCGCAGCCGGCGGCGGTGACCCGGTCACGCAGCCGCAGGTAGTCGTCGACCTCGAAGAACATCTGGGTGATCGCGTAGTCGGCGCCCGCCCGGACCTTGCCGACGAAGTGCCGGATGTCCTCGTCCCAGTCGGTGGAGCGCGGGTGCATGTTCGGCGAGGCGGCGACGCCGACGCAGAAGTCGCCGATGCCCTTGATCAGCTCGACCAGCTCGTACGCGTACGTGACGCCGTCGGGGTGCCTGACCCATTCGCCCATCGGGTCGCCGGGCGGGTCCCCCCGGACCGCGAGGACGTTGCGCACGCCCTGGTCGGCGTACTGGCCGATGATGTTGCGCAGTTCGGCGATCGAGTGGTCGACGGCGGTCAGGTGGGCGACCGGGGTCAGCGTGGTCTCGGTGGCGATCCGGCCGACCATGTTGACGGTGCGCTCGCGCGAGGAGCCGCCGGCGCCGTACGTCATGCAGACGAAGTTGGGGTCCAGCGGTTCGAGCCGACGGATGGCGTCCCAGAGTCTCTGCTCGCCGACCTCGGTGCGCGGGGGCATGAACTCGAAGGAGAAGGACCGCTTTCCGGCTGCCAGGAGTTCGCGGACCGTCAGTGCGCGGTCCGGTCTGGTGGAAGCGATGCCGAGTGCCATGCTGGCAGGTTATCCGGCGTTCGAAGGGGCCGGACAACTCGGTACCACGGATTGAGACAAGCGGTGGACGATACTCCGTCCGGTGGTCCGTCGAATTCCGACCGGCGTTCGGGGCCCGCGCCGGGTGTGCCCGCACGCCCGCGCGCACGCCCGCTCGCACATTCGTTCCCGGCTACCCCGCTACGCTTGCTGCACCCCAGCGAACCAGCGGAGCCTCATCGTGACCTCGTCCAGCAACCGGCCGGCCAACCCCATAGACGTGGAGGACGTCCGCGCGCGCGTCAACGCCGCCCTCGCCGCGTTCATGGACGGCCAGTCCGCCCTGTTGGACAAGATCTCCCCGCAGCTCGTGCCCGCCGCCGACGCCCTGCGCGACTTCCTGCTGGACGGCGGCAAGCGGCTGCGCCCGGCCTTCTGCTACTGGGGCTGGCGCGGTGCCGGCGGCCCGGCCGGCGGCGAGGGCATCGCGAACGCGGCGGCCGCGCTGGAACTGCTCCAGGCGAGCGCCCTGGTGCACGACGACCTGATGGACCGCAGCGACACCCGCCGCGGCCTGCCCTCGATCCACCGCCGCTTCGAGGCGCTGCACCGGGCGAACGGCTGGCGCGGCGACCGCGAGCAGTACGGCGCCTCGGCGGCGGTGCTGCTCGGCGACCTGCTGCTGATCTGGTGCGACGAGCTGTTCCTGCGCTCGGGCCTGGAGCCGGCCGCCGTGCTGGCCGCCAAGCCGGTGTTCGACCTGATGCGCACCGAGGTCATGGTCGGCCAGTACCTGGACGTCCTGGAGCCGGTGGCCGGCGACTCCGCCGACGAGGGCGCGCTCGACCGGGCGCAGACGGTGCTGCACTACAAGTCGGCGAAGTACACGATCGAGCGGCCCCTCCAGGTCGGCGCGCTGCTGGCCGGGGCCGGCCCGGAGCTGGTGGCGGCGCTGGGGGCGTTCGGGCTGCCGCTGGGCGAGGCCTTCCAGCTGCGGGACGACCTGCTCGGCGTCTTCGGCGATCCGGCGGTCACCGGCAAGCCGGCCGGGGACGACCTGCGCGAGGGCAAGCGCACCCTGCTGGTGGCGCACGCGATGCGGGGCCTGCCGGCCGCCGACGCCCGGCACCTGGACGAGCGGCTCGGCGCGCCGGACCTGGTGCCCGAGGAGGTCGCCGGGCTGCGCGACCTGGTGGCCCGCAGCGGCGCGCCCGAGCGGGTGGAGCGCCGGATCGACGAGCTGATGCGGCAGTCCCTGGCCGCGCTGGAGGCGGCGCCGCTGGCCGACGAGCAGGCCCGCACGGTGCTGCTGGCCCTGGCCGAGGCCGCCACCGTCCGCAAGTACTGAGATCCGCACGCAGGGGGATCCGCAGGTACGGGGAACGGTGACGGCCCCCGGGGCCGTCAGGCCGAGCGCACCCGCCGGGCAAGCTCGGCGGCGGCGGCCTGCGGGTCGTCGGCGGCCGTGATGGCACGGACCACGACGATCCGGCGGGCGCCGGCGGCCAGCACCTCGTCGAGGTTGCCGAGGTCGATGCCGCCGATGGCGAACCACGGCCGGTCGGTGCTCTGCTTCGCCGCGTACGAGACCAGGCCGAGGCCCGGCGCCGGGCGGCCCGGCTTGGTCGGGGTCGGCCAGACCGGGCCCGTGCAGAAGTAGTCCACGCCGGGCTCGGCGAGCGCCGCGTCCACCTCGGACTCGGCGTGGCAGGACCGGCCGATCAGCACCTCGTCGCCGAGGATCGCCCGGGCGGCCGGCACCGGCAGGTCGTCCTGCCCGAGGTGCAGCACGTCCGGCCGGGCCGCGTGCGCGACGTCGGCGCGGTCGTTGACGGCCAGCAGCTTGCCGTGGCGGCGGCAGGCGTCCGCGAAGACCTCCAGGGCCGCCAGCTCCTGCTTGGCCTCCAGGCCCTTGTCCCGGAGCTGGACGATGTCCACCCCGCCCGCCAGCGCCGCGTCCAGGAACTGGGCGAGGTCGCCCTGCTCCCGGCGGGCGTCGGTGCACAGGTACAGCCGGGCGTCGGCCAGCCGCCGGCGCGGTGCGTCCGCCGCCATCAGATCAGCATCGCCTGGGCGCGCCGCTTGACCTCGGTGCCGCGGTTCTCCTGCAGCGCCTGGATCGGGCTGCCGGGCAGCGACGGGTCCTCGGTGAAGAGCCACTCCAGGATCTCCACGTCGTTGTACCCGCAGTCGCGCAGCACGGTCAGGGTGCCGGACAGGTGCTTGACCAGCCCCTGGCCGTCGATGAACGCCGCAGGGACCTGCAGCGACTTGTTGGGGCCCCGCCGGACGGCGATCAGCCCGCCGCTGCGGACCAGGTCGCGCACCTCGGTGACGCGCACCCCCCACTGCTCCGAGATGTCGGGCAGGTACATCCACTCGGAAACCAGGGCTTCGATCTTGCTTTCAATCTCACTCACGCCACCAGACTGCCACCTCCACAGCCCCCCGCGCACCAGCCGCTACCCCGCGACCGCCGACTTCAGCGGCACCGAGGGGTCCGCCGCGCGGGCCCGGTCCAGCGCGGTGCCGCGCTCGATCAGCCGGCGGCCCTGGGTGAGGTCGCGCGGCCGGTCGACGGCCAGCAGCGCGCTCGGCACCCCGTCGCGCAGCCAGAGCGCCGTCCAGGAGGCGTCCTGCGGGCCGCCGCGCCACAGCAGTTCGTCGCCCTCGGCGTGCCGCCCGGCGTACTGGACCATCCGCCCGAACTGCTCCGACCAGAAGTACGGCACCGGGTCGTACGGCGGCGCGTCCGCGCCGAGGACGGCGGCCGCCACGGCCTCGCCGGACTGCAACGCGTGGTCCCAGTGCTGGACGGCCAGCCGGGCGCCGGAGCGGGCGGACGGGTAGCTGACGCAGTCCCCGGCCGCGAAGACGCCGGGCAGGCCGGTGCGCAGCCGCCCGTCCACCAGGACGGCGCCGGTGCCGTCCAGCTCGACGCCGGAACCGGCCAGCCAGCCCGTCGCGGGCCGGGCGCCGACGCCGACCACGACCTCGTCGGCGGGCAGGTGCGAGCCGTCCGCCAGCAGCACCGCGCCCTCCTCGACGGCGGCCACGCCGACCCCGCAGCGCAGGTCGACACCGGCCTCGGCGTACCAGGCGGCCATCGCCGAACCGACCTCGGCCGGCAGCGCGCCGGGGACGGGCGCCGGGCCCGCCTCGACCACCGTCACCTCGCAGCCGGCCGCGCGGGCGGCGGTGGACACCTCGGCGCCGATCCAGCCCGCGCCGACCAGCACCAGCCGCAGGCCGGGCCGCAGCAGGGCACGCAGCGCCAGCGCGTCGTCCAGGGTGTGCAGCAGGTGCGCGCGCTCGGCGCCGGGCAGGGCGCGCGGGGTGGCGCCGGTGGCGATCACCAGGGCGTCGTACGGGAGGTCGCCGGCGTCGGTGTGCAGCACTCCGGGGGCGAGGCCGGTCGCGCGGCGGCCGGTGAGCAGTTCGATGCCCAGGTGCGGGTAGTCGATGTCCAGGGTGGTGGCGTCGGCCTTGCCGAGCAGCACGTCCTTGGAGAGCGGCGGCCGGTCGTACGGCGCGTGCGGCTCCTCCCCGACCAGCGTGATCCGCCCCCGCCAGCCGCCCTGCCGCAGCTTCAGGGCGCACTGCGCCCCGGCCAGCCCGGCCCCGACGACGACCACCTGATCCGTTCCGTTCAGCTCTGCCACGCCCGTCACTGTACTCAGCGCCCTGCCGGGGCCACCGGCCCGTCCACCCCGCGTACGGGCCTTCGGCCGGGCCCGCCCCCGGCGTTATGGTGGGGGCACCATCACGGGAGCCCGGCGTACCGGGCTGAGAGGCGGGCTGGCACGGCCCGCGACCGTCCGAACCTGATCCGGGTCATTCCGGCGAAGGGAGAAGAGCAGCCTTGTCACGCTTGCCCGAGGAAACCCACGCCGACGTGTTGGTGATCGGCGGGGGCGTCATCGGCCTCGCCGTCGCCTGGCGCGCCGCGCAGCGCGGGCTGGGGAACATCGTCGTGGTCGACCCCTCCCCCGGCGGCGGGGCGGCCGGGGTCGCGGCCGGGATGCTCGCCCCGGTCACCGAGCTGCAGTACGGCGAGGAGCCGCTGCTGCGCCTCGGCATGGCCTCCAACCAGCGGTACGGGGACTTCGCCGCCGAGCTCACCGAGGCGAGCGGCGGCCTGGACACCGGGTACCGCCGGTGCGGCACGATCGCCGTCGCGCTGGACTCCGACGACCGCGAGGAACTGCGCGAGCTGCACGCCTTCCACCAGCGGCTCGGCCTGGACTCGGCCTGGCTGACCGGCCGGGAGGCCCGCAGGCTGGAGCCGATGCTCGCCCCCGGCGTGCGCGGCGGCCTGCACGTCGCGGACGACCACCAGGTGGATCCCCGCCGGCTGCTGACCGCCCTGGTGGCCGCCTGCGAGCTCGCCGGGGTCGTGCTCCACCGGGCCGAGGCCGTCGGGCTGCTGGTCGAGGACGGCCGCGCGGTCGGCGCCCGGCTCGGCACCGGCGAGACCCGAAGGGCCGACCAGGTGGTGCTCGCGGCCGGCCCGCACAGCCACCGGCTGCCCGGGCTGCCGGAGGGCGTGCTGCCGGCCGTCCGCCCGGTGAAGGGGCAGATCCTGCGGCTGCGGATCCCCGAGGCGTACCGGCCGTTCCTGTCCCGCAACGTCCGCGCGGTGGTGCGCGGACAGCACCTGTACCTGGTGCCCCGGGAGAACGGCGAGCTGGTGATCGGCGCGACCACCGAGGAGCAGGGCTACGACACCACGGTCACCGCCGGCGGGGTGTACGAACTGCTGCGCGACGCCCACGAGTTGGTGCCGGGCATCACCGAACTCCCGCTGCTGGAGACCTCGGCCGGGCTGCGTCCCGGTTCGCCGGACAACGCCCCGCTGCTGGGCCCGACCGCGCTGCCCGGGCTGGTCGCCGCCACCGGCCACTACCGCAACGGCGTGCTGCTCACCCCGGTGACCGCCGACCTGCTCGCCGAGTACCTGGCGACCGGCGAACTCCCCGAGCTTGCAAAGCCGTTCACACCCACCCGGTTCTCCCCCGACCGCTCCACCACGAAGGCCTCCGCATGACCGAGATCGCACCACCCCAGACCACACCGGCCCAGACCACACCGGCCGAGATCGGGCTGACCGTCAACGGCGAGCCCCGCCGGGTGTCCGCCACGACCACCCTCGCGGAGGTGGTGGCCACCCTCAGCGCCGCCCACAGCGGCGTCGCCGCCGCCCTCAACGAGGCCGTGGTGCCGCGCAGTTCGTGGCCGGCCACGGAACTGTCGGCGGGCGACCGGATCGAGATCCTCACCGCCGTCCAGGGAGGCTGACATGGCTGACGACCTGCTGACCATCGCCGGGGAGTCCTTCGGCTCCCGGCTGATCATGGGCACCGGCGGCGCACCCAGCCTGGAGATCCTGGAACGGGCGCTGCTGGCCTCCGGCACCGAGCTGACCACCGTGGCGATGCGCCGGGTCGACGCCGGCACCCAGGGCTCCGTCCTGGACGTGCTGACCCGCAACGGCATCCGGGTGCTGCCCAACACGGCGGGCTGCTTCACCGCCGGGGAGGCCGTGCTGACCGCCCGGCTGGCCCGCGAGGCGCTCGGCACCGACTGGGTGAAGCTGGAGGTGATCGCCGACGAGCGGACCCTCCTGCCGGACCCGATCGAGCTGCTGGACGCCGCCGAGACCCTGGTCGACGACGGCTTCACGGTGCTGCCGTACACCAACGACGACCCGGTGCTGGCGCGCAAGCTGGAGGACGTCGGCTGCGCGGCGATCATGCCGCTGGGCTCGCCGATCGGCTCCGGCCTGGGCATCCGCAACCCGCACAACTTCCAGCTGATCGTGGAGGACGCGGGCGTCCCGGTGATCCTGGACGCGGGCGCCGGCACCGCCTCGGACGTCGCGCTGGCGATGGAGCTGGGCTGCGCGGCGGTGATGCTCGCCTCCGCGGTGACCAGGGCGCAGGACCCGGTGCTGATGGCCGAGGCGATGCGGCACGCCGCCGAGGCGGGCCGGTTCGCCCACCGGGCCGGCCGCATCCCGCGCCGGTTCCACGCCGAGGCCTCCTCGACGATGGCCGGCCGGGCGGAGCTGGACACCCGCGAGCACCCGGCGTTCTGACGCCCTGGCGCCCGGCACCCACCCGCGTGTGCCGTGTCACAAACCGGGCACAGCCGGGCCCGGAGGGGATGTCCTCCGGGTCCGGCTGCCGCCTGCGGCCCTAGACTCTCCGGGTGGACATGGCACTGCACGACCCCCTGATCGGTACCCTGCTCGACGGCCGGTACCGGGTCGAGCAGCGCATCGCGACCGGCGGGATGTCCACCGTCTACAAGGGCACCGACACCCGGCTGGACCGGGTCGTCGCCCTCAAGGTGATGCACCCCGCGCTGGCCGGGGACGACGGCTTCACCGCCCGGTTCATCCGCGAGGCCAAGGCCGTCGCCCGACTCTCCCACCCGAACGTGGTGAACGTCTTCGACCAGGGCGCGGACGGCGCGAACGTCTTCCTCGCCATGGAGTACGTGCCCGGCCGCACCCTGCGGGACCTGCTGCGCGACCGCGGCGCGCTGTCCGTGCGGGCCGCGCTGGACGTGCTGGAGCCGGTGCTGGCCGCCCTCGGCGCCGCCCACCGGGCCGGGCTGGTGCACCGGGACGTCAAGCCGGAGAACGTGCTGATCACCGAGGACGGGCTGGTCAAGGTCGCCGACTTCGGCCTGGTCCGGGTCCTCGGCACCGCCGACGGCGCGCCCTCCTCGACCAGCACCGCGACCGGCGGCACGGTCCTCGGCACCGTCTCCTACCTGGCCCCCGAGCAGATCCTCCCGGACGCCCCCACCGACCAGCGGGTCGACGTCTACGCGGCCGGCATCCTGCTCTACGAGATGCTCACCGGCCGCCGCCCGCACACCGGCGACAACCCCGTCCAGGTGATGTACAAGCACCTGCACGAGGACGTCCCCGCCCCCTCGCTGATCGCCCCGGCCGTCGGCCCCGGGCTGGACGCCATAGTGGCCGGCGCCTGCGCCCGGACGGCCGAGGCCCGCCCGTACGACGCGGTCGAACTGCTCGCCGCCCTCCAGCGGATCCGCCGCACGCTCACCCCGGCCGAGCTGGACGCCGAGCCGCCGGCCTCCACCCGGCCCAGCCCGCGCTACCCGACCAGCGAGCCGACCTCGGTGATCCAGCAGCCGGCGGGGCCCGTCGACGCCGGGGCGCCGGAGCCCACCAGCGTGCTGGACGTGCCAGCGGAGCTGCTGGACCAGCTGCTGGTCGAGCCGCGCCCGTACGACGAGCCGACCCCGGTGCGCGGGCGCCGGCCCGGCCTGCTGCGCCGCCTCCCCCGCAAGCCGCTGATCTGGGTCGCCGCGCTGACCGCCCTGGTGCTGGCGGTCGGCGGTGCGACGTACGGGCTGTCCGAAGGGCTGTACGGGCCGGTGCCCGGCGTGCTCGGCAAGGACCGGGCCGAGGCGCAGCGGATCCTGGACAAGGACGGCATGCACGGCCGCTTCGTCGAGGTGTTCAGCGAGAGCGTCCCGGCCGGGCAGGTGATCGCCACCGACCCCGGAGTGGGCGCGCGGACCCGCAAGAGCGACACCGTGACGGTGACCGTCTCCAGGGGCCCCAAGCGGATCGCGGTGCCGGACCTGGCCGGGAAGACCGCCGACCAGGCCGCCGACGCGCTGACCGCGGCCCAGCTGACCAGGGGCGGCGTGACCGGGACGTACGACGACACCGTGCCGGAGGGCGTGGTGATCAGCAGTTCGCCGGCGGCCGGGCAGCTGCTCCAGGAGAACACCGCGGTCTCGCTGGTGGTCAGCAAGGGCATGGTGCCCGTCCCGGACGTCACCGGGATGAGCAAGGACGACGCGGCGAAGGCGCTCCAGGCGGCCGGCTTCACGATGCAGACCAGCGGGGTCAACCTGTTCGGCACCGGCAAGGTGTCCAGTCAGTCCCCGGCGGCCGGCGAGCGGCGCCCGCAGCACACCGCGGTGACGGTCAACTTCCCCTTCTTCTAAGGGGATTCCTCCGAACGTCGGCCCACCCTCAGCGCAGCGGGCCGTCGCCCGGCTCCTCCTGGTGGGAGTAGCGCTGCTCGCGCCACGGGTCGGCGAGGTTGTGGTAGCCGCGCTCCTCCCAGAAGCCCCGGCGGTCGGCCCGCATGTACTCCACCGCGCGGACCCACTTGGGGCCCTTCCAGGCGTACAGCCCGGGAACGATCAGCCGGACGGGGAAACCGTGCTCGGCGGTCAGCGGCTCGCCGTTGCGGTGGGTGGCGAAGATCGTCCGCGGGTCGGCGAAGTCGGCCAGCCGCAGGTTGGCGCTGTAGCCGTACTCGGCCCAGACCATCACGTGGGTGACGCCGGGCGCGGGGGGCTCCAGGTCGAGGAGGGCGGCGGCCGGCACGCCCGACCACTCGTTGCCGAGCAGCGTGAACTTGGTGACGCAGTGCAGGTCGGCGACGACGGTGGTGCGCGGCAGGGCGTGGAAGGCCTCGAAGTCCCAGCTGTGCTTCTCCGCCGAGGCGGTGGCGCCGAACACCTGGAGGTCCCAGGTCAGCGGCTTGAAGCGGGGTACGGGCCCGTAGTGCAGGGCGGGCCAGCCGCGCTGCACGCGCTGCCCCGGGGGGAGCCTCGGGTCAGACGGCGGAAGCGGTTCTTGTTCGGACTGACCCATGACTCCATGGTGACAGACGGCGGCCGACGCGCCGTGCGCGCCCCTTCGCGCGACCACACGCCCCGCCCCCAAGAACCGGTGATCGGGCCCGTATCGGCTCAAATCGGATATTCCAAAACATGTCCTAGTGAGTGTGAACTTACTGGAATTTTCTCCCATTTCGATGCCAGGATGCGCAGCGCAGGAGTCACAACAGGCCGTAGCGCAGGGAGGCACCAGCCATGCAGGGCGACCCAGAGGTCATCGAGTTCCTCAACGAACAGCTCACCGCGGAGCTCACCGCGATCAACCAGTACTTCCTGCACGCCAAGATGCAGGAGAACTTCGGCTGGACGAAGCTCGCCAAGTACACCCGGCACGAGTCCTTCGACGAGATGAAGCACGCCGAGACCCTCACCGACCGGATCCTCTTCCTGGACGGGCTGCCGAACTACCAGCGGCTGTTCCACGTCCGGATCGGCCAGACGGTCAAGGAGATGTTCGAGGCGGACCGCCAGATCGAGGTCGAGGCGATCGACCGGCTGAAGCGCGGGATCGTGGTGATGCGCGCCAAGAACGACGTCACCTCGGCGAACATCTTCGAGGACATCCTGGCCGACGAGGAGCACCACATCGACTACCTCGACACCCAGCTGGAGCTCCTGGAGAAGCTCGGCGAAGCCCTCTACCTCGCCCAGGTGATCGAGCAGCCGGACTCCTGAGCCCTCAGGCCGCGCGCAGCGGGGCGACCGGGGTCGGGGCGGCCTGAGTCACGGTGGCCACCGGCGCGGACGCGGCCTGGTCCTGCGGGTCGGCCAGGCCGAGCTTCGCGGCGAGGCGGGCGGTCGGGCAGGGCCGGGCGCCGTGCTCGCCGAGCAGGGCCTGGATCCGGCGGACGCAGGATCCGCAGTCGGTGCCGGCCTTGCAGCCCCGGGCGATCTGGCGCGGGGTGCCGGCCCCGGCGTCGATCGCCTTCTTCACCTGGTCCTCGGTGACCGCATGGCACATGCACACGTACATCGCGGACTCTCCAGGGTGGTGCGGCGCCGACCGGCGGAACGATCTTGACTAAGGCTTGCCTTACTTCACTAAGCCTCACCTTACCCGGCGATCCGGGCACGAAAAAGCCCCTCCGGGCTCGGGGACCCCGAATCCGGAGGGGCTTTCGTCACATTCGTTCACCGGTGACCCGCCGGCGGCGGCTCACCCGTGGCAGCTCCCGTGGCAGCTCACTGGCCGCGGTACATCTCCGCCACCAGGAACGCCAGGTCCAGCGACTGGCTGCGGTTGAGCCGCGGGTCGCAGGCCGTCTCGTAGCGCTGGTGCAGGTCGTCGACCAGCACCTCGTCGCCACCGCCGACGCACTCGGTCACGTCGTCGCCGGTCAGCTCCACGTGGATGCCACCCGGGTGGGTGCCCAGCGCGCGGTGCACCTCGAAGAAGCCCTTGACCTCGTCGAGCACGTCGTCGAAGCTGCGGGTCTTGTGGCCGCTGGAGGCCTCGAAGGTGTTGCCGTGCATCGGGTCGCAGATCCACACCGGCTGGGCGCCGGACGCGGTGACCTTCTCCACCAGGGTGGGCAGGTGGTCGCGGACCTTGCCCGCACCCATCCGGGTGATGAAGGTGAGGCGGCCGGGCTCGCGCTCCGGGTCCAGCTTCTCGATCAGGGTCAGTGCCTCGTCGACCGAGGTGGTCGGGCCGAGCTTGACGCCGATCGGGTTGCGGACCTTCGAGGCGAACTCGATGTGCGCGTGGTCCAGCTGGCGGGTGCGCTCGCCGATCCACACCATGTGGCCGGAGACGTCGTACAGCTCGCCGGTGCGCGAGTCCACGCGGGTCAGCGCGGTCTCGTAGTCGAGGATCAGCGCCTCGTGCGAGGAGAAGAACTCGACGGTCTTGAACTCCTCCGGCGCCACACCGCAGGCGTTCATGAACGCCAGGGCGTTGTCGATCTCCCGGGCGAGCTGCTCGTAGCGCTGGCCGGCCGGCGAGTTGCGCACGAAGTCCTGGTTCCAGGCGTGCACCTGGCGCAGGTCCGCGTAGCCACCGGTGGTGAACGCGCGCACCAGGTTCAGCGTCGCGGCGGACGCGTTGTACATCCGCTTGAGGCGCTCCGGGTCCGGGATGCGGGACTCGGGGGTGAACTCGAAGCCGTTCACCGAGTCGCCGCGGTAGACCGGCAGCGTCACGCCGTCGCGGGTCTCGGTCGACTTGGAGCGCGGCTTGGAGTACTGGCCGGCGATCCGGCCCACCTTCACGACCGGCACCGAGGCCGCGTACGTCAGCACGGCGGCCATCTGCAGCAGGGTCTTCAGCTTGTTGCGGATGTGCTCCGCCGAGACGCCGTCGAAGGCCTCGGCACAGTCACCGCCCTGCAGCAGGAAGGCCTCCCCGCGCGCCACGGCGCCGAGCCGGGCGCGCAGCTGGTCGCACTCGCCGGCGAACACGAGCGGCGGATAGGAGGCGAGCTCGGCAAGGGTCTTGCGCAGAGCCTCTTGGTCCGGCCATTCAGGCTGCTGCGCCGCGGGCAGGGACTGCCAGGAGTGGCCAGTCCTCGATGTCTCAGTCGTCACGGTCACACCACCAAGGCTACGGGGTGACCCGAGCGATTCGTGACCATTGCCCGAGGGGTGAGACATAACTCGGACAAACACGTGACCGGGCTCACCCTCCCCGCACGATCCGCTACGCTCGAACCATGCACGCGCCCCACACCCACTCCTGGTGGTGGGCCTCCCCCAAGGGTGGCCCACCGATCGCGCGTTCCTAGACGAACACGACGGCCGCCCCTCGGGGCGGCCGTCGGCGTATGCGCAGACGGCCCTCCGGGAGCGGATCCCAGCACCGCACCTCACCAGTCCCCCGGAAGGAAGCCGCTCCGTGACCGCCACCGCCGACCTGCTCGCCCGCCTCACCGCTCCCGACGCGCCCGCGTTCGCCCTGCTGCACCGCCGCACCCCCCGGCTCGCCCCGGACACCGTCGAGGTGCTGATGGGCACCGTCGACAGCTACCGGAACCTCGCCGACCTGCCGGTCCGCACCGGCGTCCCGGCCGACGGCCCCGTGCACGACCTGCTCGCGCTCGTCCCGTACCGGCAGATCCGCGAGCGCGGCTTCGAGGCGCACGACGACGGGACCCCGCTGCAGGCCCTCTCGGTGGCCGAACAGCACACCCTGCCGCTGGCCGAACTCACCGCCGCCCTGCCGCAGTCGCCGGTCTCGCTCACCGGCGGCTCGTTCGACATCGACGACGAGGCGTACGCCGCGATCGTCCGCCGGGTGATCGAGGAGGAGATCGGCAACGGCGAGGGCGCCAACTTCGTGACCCGGCGCGACTTCGGCGCCACCCTGGAGAACTTCTCGCCCGCACTCGCGCTCACCCTGTTCCGGCGGCTGCTGGAGCAGGAGCGCGGCGCCTACTGGACCTTCCTGGTGCACACCGGAGAACGCGTCCTGGTCGGCGCCTCCCCCGAGGTGCACGTCCGCCAGAGCGGCGGCACCGTCGTGATGAACCCGATCTCCGGCACCTACCGCTATCCGACCGGCGGCTCGGACATCGACTCGCTGCTCCGGTTCCTCCACGACCCCAAGGAGCTGGAGGAACTGACGATGGTCGTCGACGAAGAGCTCAAGATGATGTGCACGGTCGGCGACCTCGGCGGCCAGGTGCTCGGGCCCCGGCTCAAGGAGATGTCCCACCTCGCCCACACCGAGTACGAGCTGCGCGGACGCACCTCGCTGGACGTCCGCGAGGTGCTCCGCGAGACGATGTTCGCCGCCACCGTCACCGGCAGCCCGGTCCAGAACGCCACCCGGGTCATCAAGCGGTACGAGCCCGGCGGGCGCGGCTACTACTCCGGCGCGCTCGCCCTGATCGGCCGCTCCGCCAGCGGCGGGCAGCTGCTGGACTCGCCCATCTGCATCCGCACCGCCGACATCGACCCGGCCACCGGCCGCCTGGTCGTCCGGGTCGGCGCCACGCTGGTCCGCCACTCCGTCCCCGAGTCCGAGGTCGCCGAGACCCACGCCAAGGCCGCCGGGGTGCTCACCGCGATCGGCGCCCGGCCCGCGCCCGCCCGGCTGCCCGGCCCCACCGGCCCCCGGCTGGCCGACGACCACCGCGTCCAGGCCGCCCTGGACGCCCGGCGGGCCGACCTCGCCCCGTTCTGGCTGCGGATGCAGACACCGACCGTGGTCACCGAGCCCGCGCCGACCCTGGTGGTCGACGGCGAGGACACCTTCACCTCGATGCTCGCCCACCTGCTCACCTCGATCGGCCACCAGGTCAGCGTCGTCCGCTACGACGCGCCCGGGCTGCCCGCCCTGCTGGCGGCGCACCGCGGGCCGCTGGTGCTGGGCCCCGGGCCCGGCGACCCGGCGCTCACCGACGACCCCAAGATGGCCCTGCTGCGGCCGGTCGTCGCGGACGCCCTGGCAGCCGTCCGGTCCGGAGCCCGCACCGCGCCGCTGCTCGCGGTCTGCCTCAGCCACCAACTGCTCTGCGGCGAGCTCGGGCTGGCGCTGGGCCGCAAGGACGTCCCGTACCAGGGCGCGCAGGAGAGCATCGATCTGTTCGGCACCAAGCACACCGTCGGCTTCTACAACACGTTCACCGCGCGCTGCTCGGACGCCGACGCGGCCCGGCTCGCCGCGCGGGGCGTCGAGGTCGCCCGGGACGCCGCCACCGGGGACGTCCACGCGCTGCGCGGGCCCGGCTTCGCCGGCCTCCAGTTCCACCCCGAGTCGGTGCTGACCCGCGACGGCGTCGGCATCGTGGCGGGCCTGCTGCGCGAGGCGGCGGCCGTCCGCGGCTGAGCAGCCGGTGGGGGGCCGGTCCCGGGAGACCGGCCCCCCACCGCACGCGGGATCGCCGAGGCGGCCGGATCCCACCGGAGCCGTCAGATGTCGTCGTCCAGCCCCTGCTCGATCGCGTACCGCACCAGTTCCACCCGGTTGTGCAGTTGCAGCTTGCCGAGCGTGTTCTGGACGTGGTTCTGCACCGTCCGGTGCGACAGCACCAGCCGGTCGGCGATCTGCCGGTACGACAGGCCCTTGGCCACCAGGCGCAGGACCTCGGTCTCCCGGGCGGTCAGCTGTGGGACGGCCGGCGCGGAGGCCGGGGCCGGTTCGGCGGCCAGCCGGCGGAACTCGCCCAGCACCAGGCCGGCCAGGCCCGGGGTGAACACGGCGTCGCCCACGGCCGTGCGCCGCACCGCGTCCAGCAGCTCCTCCCGCCCGGCCGACTTGACCAGGTACCCGGTCGCGCCGGACTTCACCGCCTCCAGCACGTCCTGGTGCTCGCCGCTGGCCGAGAGCACCAGCACCCGCACCGCCGGGTCCTGCGCGACCACCTGGCGGCACACCTCGGCGCCGGGCAGACCGGGCAGGTTGAGGTCCAGCACGACGACCTGCGGCGAGCAGGCGCGGGCCCGGCGCACGGCCTCCTCGCCGTCGCCCGCGGTGGCCACCACGTCCAGCCCGGCCTCGGCGAGGTCCCGCGAGACGGCGTCGCGCCACATCGGGTGGTCGTCCACGACCATCACCCGTATCGGCCGGTCAGTCGTCGGCTGATCGGTCATCAGACCCCTTCCTCGGGACGCGGAGTTCGACCTCGACGCCCTCCCCGGGCGCCGAGTACAGCTCGGCCGTGCCGCCGAGGTCCAGCAGCCGGCCGCGGATGGACTGGGAGACGCCCAGCCGCCCGGCCCGCTCCGCCTCGCCGAGGCGGCCGGGGGCGAAGCCGGGGCCGTCGTCGCGGATGCTGACCGTGACGGCCTGCGGCTCGTCCTCCACCAGGATCCAGGCCCGGGCCCGCTCCCCGGCGTGCCGGCGGACGTTGTCGACGGCGGCGCCGACCGCCGCGGCCAGTTCGCCGGCCGCCCCGGCGGACAGCAGCACCGGCCCGCCGGGGGCGGACAGCGTGATCCGCTCGTCGGCGTACGGGCGCAGCAGCGCGGTGAGGTCCTGCGGCTCCCCGGCCCCGCGCTCCGGCGGGCGCTGCCCCGGGATCGGGCCGCCGGTCATCAGCGCCCGCAGGGCGCGCTCCTGCTCGCCGGCCAGCCGGCCGAGTTCGGCGAAGTCGGCGTCGCCGCCCGGGCGTCCACCGGCCACGGCCGCAGCGCCCTCGGTCGGCCGCACGGTGAGTTCCGCGCCGTGGCGCTGGACGAGGGCGAGCACCTGGAGCACGCCGTCGTGGATGTCGCGGGAGAGCCGCTCGCGCTCCCGGGTGGCCGCCTCGACCTGGAGTGCCCGGGTGAGCGTCGCCTCGCTGGCGCGGGCCAGTTCGATGACGTAGCCGATGGCGCAGCCGGCCACCATCAGCAGCATGATGTTGTGGACGTTGTCGCCGGTCGCGCCGCCGTGGCCGAGGATGTTGGCGACGCCGATCACCGTGCCCGCGGCGGCCGCCCAGCGCCAGCCGCCCTTGCCGGCGAAGCCGAGCACCGTACCGGCGGCCCAGATGGTCGGCAGGGTGGGCGCGCCGTGGCTGATCCGCACCGGGTCGTCGGTCAGGCCGCTCATCACGATGCCGGTGACGGCGAGGGTGAGGTCGGTGCCGAGCACGTACCAGGTGCAGCGCTGCGGGCCGGCGAAGGCCCGGGTGCTGGCGAGCGTCCAGAGGGTGAGCGTACCGAGGAAGATCCAGCCGGCGACGGGGTGCAGGAAGTCCAGGTAGGAATTGAGGTAGCGCAGCAGGGCGTAGCAGAGGGCTAGCAGCCGGAAGTAGGAGATGGCCTTCCACAACGGCAGTTCGACGGACATGCCCCCGGCCGCGACCGCGCCGCCGACTGCCCCGGTTCTCTCGCCGTCCGTCATCCTTCCGCCCCTCCCCTGGGCCGCGCCCGCGGTCGTCAGGCCGACCCGGTCTCCTTCGGCTCCTGCCCGGACTGCTCGGCCTTCTCCGTCGCGGCGGCCTTGTCGGCGGCGGCCTTCTCGGCCTCCGCCTCCGCCTTCTCCGCCTTGGCGGCGGCCTTGCGCTCGGCGTCGGCCTTCTTCTTGTCGTCGGCGATCTGCCGCTTGGCGGCGGTCGCGTAGATGTCCACGTACTCCTGGCCGGAGAGCCGCATGATCTCGTACATCACCTCGTCCGTCACCGAACGGAGGATGAAGCGGTCGTTCTCCATGCCGTGGTAGCGGGAGAAGTCCAGCGGGCGGCCGATCCGGATGCCGGGGCGGGTACCGAAGTTGGGGATCACCTGACCGGGCGGCTGGACCTTCTCGGTGTCGATCATGGCGACCGGGATGACCGGCGCGCCGGTGGCCAGCGCGACGCGCGCCAGGCCGCCGACCTTGCCGCGGTACAGCTTGCCGTCGGGCGAGCGGGTGCCCTCGGGGTAGACGCCGAACAGCTCGCCGCCGTCCAGCACCGCGATGGCGCTGCGGATCGCGGCCTCGCCCGCGCCGCGCACGCCCGAGCGGTCCACCGGCAGCTGGCCGACGCCCTTGAAGAACGCGGCGGTCAGCCGGCCCTTGATGCCCGGGGTGTTGAAGTACTCGGCCTTCGCGATGAAGGTCACCCGGCGTTTGATCAGCGCGGGGAAGAAGAAGGAGTCCGAAAAGGACAGGTGGTTGCTCGCGATGATGGCCGCGCCCTCGGTGGGGATGTTCTCCTCACCCTCGATCCACGGCCGGAAGAAGATCCGAAGCAGTGGCGCGACGATCATCTTCATCAGTCGGTAGAACAACCCGGGCCTCCTGTTATGCGGACCGGTCGATCCTAATGCCCCGTGGGCTCGGCCCGCGCCCCGCCCCGCCCCGGCGGGCCGCCGCCGGACTCCCGCAAGCACTCGCGCGGGGGCCGCCGCGAGGGGTGTGCGGCCCGCGCGGGAGCCGCCATGAGGGGTGTACGTCCCGGGCGGGGCCGTGGGACGATGCGGATTCCCGCAGCCTCCCCCTCCAGCGTCCCTCCCCCAGCGCCACCCGCCCGCGAAGGAGTCCGCCATGCCGTTGCTGCCCGGTGCCGAACCGTACCGCCACCGCGGCGGACCGGTGGGGGTGCTGCTGTGCCACGGCTTCACCGGGTCGCCGCAGTCGCTGCGGCCCTGGGCGGAGGAACTGGCCGCGGCCGGGTTCAGCGTGTCGCTGCCGCTGCTGCCCGGACACGGCACCCGGTGGCGGGACATGCAGGTCACCCGCTGGGAGGACTGGTACGCCGAGGTCGAGCACGAACTGCTGACGCTCTCCGCCGAGTGCGAGCAGGTCTTCGTCTGCGCGCTGTCGATGGGCGGCGCGCTGGCGCTGCGGCTGGCCGCGCTGCACGGTCCGGCGGTGTCCGGGCTGGTGCTGGTCAACCCGTCGGTGCGCTCGGACAACCCCGCGAGTGTGCTGCTGCCGGTGCTGCGGCACCTCGTGCCGAGCGTGCCCGGGATCGCCGACGACATCGCCAAGCCCGGCGCGGTCGAGCTGGGCTACGACCGGACGCCGCTGAACGCCGCCTGGTCGCTGGGCCGGCTGTGGCGGGACGTCCGACGGCGGCTGCCGCAGGTGACCCAGCCGGTGCTGCTCTTCCGCAGTCCGCAGGACCACGTCGTCTCGCCGGCCAACTCGGAACTGGTGCTGGCCCGGATATCCTCGACCGACGTGACGGAGCGGCTGTGCCAGCGCAGCTTCCACGTCGCGACGCTGGACCACGACGCGGCGGAAATATTCGCGGCCAGCCAGGACTTCATCCGACGGCTGGCCCCCGCGCACGCGGTGGGCGTCACCGGGGTCGAATCCGACGATCACCATGGCTGAAGGGCCGGAAGTGCACGAGAGCAGCACGGCGGGCGGCGGGGACGAGGCACCCCGCGAGGACGGCGCGACGAAGGACGGCACGGCGAAGGACGGCACGGCGAAGGACGGCACCGCGCAGAGCGGCGCCCCGGCGGACCGTCCGGGGGCGGACGGCGTCACCGCCCCGGCCGCGGAGTCCCCCGAAGCGACGGCCGCCGACCGGCGCCCGGCCGAACCGGACGCCACCGCGCCCGCGGAGCCCCGCACCCGGCGCGCCCCCGAGCGCAGCCAGGCCGAGCAGGACGAGATCTTCGCCGCCCTGGTCGCCCAGTTCGACGACCCCGTGGACCTCACCAATCCCAACTGGCCGGAGGTCGAGAACCTCCGGGCGCAGAGCGAGCTGAAGGGCGGCCTCAAGGACGCCCCCGGCTCCCGGACCGACCCGGACGACCTCGCCGACCTCGCCCCGCAGCCCCGCCCCCGCTCCGGTCGGCCGGTGATGCCGGCGGCGGGCTCGGGCCCGCGTGACTTCGAGCTGGCCGAGGAGACCGACGAGGACCACTACGTCCCACCGGAGCCCCCGCCGCTGCCGACCGCCGACGTCACCGCGAAGTTCGCCTGGCTCGCGGTGCTCGGCGGCCCCGCCCTGCTGCTGTTCGACGCGGTGGTGTGGCGGGAGATCGCCGGCTGGCCGGCCTGGGTCGGGATCACCGCCTTCCTCGGCGGCTTCGTCACCCTGGTGACCCGGATGAAGGACCGCGACGAGGACGAGCCCGAGGACCCGGACAACGGCGCGGTCGTCTAGGTTGCCGGAGCCTCCGGCAGCTCCAGCACCGCGAGCACCGGCAGGTGGTCGGTCGCGGCGCGCAGGTCGGCCTCGGTGACGCCGGGCAGCCCGTGCGGCACCCCGCAGCCGAGGACGGTGATCCCGGGCGTGGCGAACACGGCGTCGATCCGCTGGTAGGGGCGCTCGGGAACGGACGTGAACTCGCCGCCCCAGGGCGCGGTCGGGTACCCGTCCTGGAGCCGCGCGGCCAGCAGCTGCCAGCCCCTGCCGTCCGGGTGCTCGTTGAAGTCCCCTGCCACGATGCCGTGTTCGGCGATCCCGAGCTGGTCGACCAGCAACTCGAACTGGCCGTACCGCTCGTCGGCGTCCAGGCTGAGGTGGCAGCTGGTGAGGGTGAACGGCGCCGCTCCGGGCAGTCGCAGCAGCGCGGTGGCGAAGCCCCGGGCGTGCAGGCCGCGGGTCTTGGGCAGCAGCCGGTCGTGCACGCCCAGCAGTTGCGCCGCGCCGGGCCGGCCGAGCAGCAGCGGCCCGGCGGCGGTCCGGCCGCCGCCGGCCAGGACGGCCGTCCCGGTGCTCCGGGCCAGCCAGGCGGCCTGGCCCTCGGGCCGCCAGTAGCGCGGCGACTCCTGGATGCAGACCAGGTCGGGCGCGCAGGCCCGGATCACCCGGGCCAGCGCCCGCCGGTCGTCCCGCAGCGAGCGGATGTTGTAGCTGAGCAGGCGCAACCGGCGCGGGCCGGGCGGCGGCGGTTCGGCGGGTGCCGTGGTCATGGTCCTGGTCCTCCCCGTACGTACGTGGTGCGTGGGACGACCGTACGGCAGGGCCGGGGGCGTGCGTCGGCGGCGGCGCGTCCGGGGTTGGTCGGGGTCCGGTCGCACCGCCGCCGGCGGGTTCGGGGGGTGGCTACGCGGTGCGGGCCAGGTCGGCGGCGCCGACGATGCCGGCGGCGGAGCCCATCGAGGCCAGCACGACCTCGGCGCGCGGGCGGTGGATACCGCCGGTGAGGTAGTGCTCGAAGGCCTTGGCGACCGGGTCGAGCAGCAGGCGGCCGGAATCGGAGACGCCGCCGCCGAGGACGAAGACGCCCGGGTCGAAGAGCGCGGCGAGGTCGGCCATGCCGCGGCCGAGCCAGTCGGCCAGTTCGGCGTAGCACTCCAGGGCGAGCGGGTCGCCCTCCTCGGCCGCCTCGGTGATGTGGATGCCGCGGATGGTCTCGGCGACGCCGTCGTTGAGCTCCAGCATCCGCCGGCCGCGCACCTGGTCGGCGGCGGCCTTCTCCCGGCCGTAGCGGCGCAGCGCCCGCCCGGAGCCGTACTGCTCCCAGCAGCCCTTGCCGCCGCAGCCGCAGGCCAGGCCGTCGGGGACCATGTTGAGGTGGCCGATCTCGCCGGCCACGCCGAACCGGCCGCGGTGCAGCCGGCCGTCGAGGACGATGCCGCCGCCGATGCCGGTGCCGACGGTGATCAGCACCATGTCCCGGTGGTCGGCGGCGGCGCCGAAGCGGAACTCGGCCCAGGCGGCGCAGTTGGCGTCGTTCTCGACGACGGTGTCCAGGCCGGCGAGCTCCTCGATGCGGCCGCGCAGCGGCTCGTTCTCCCAGTCGATGTTGGGAGCGAAGATCACCGTGGAACGGTTGCTGTCCACGAAGCCGGGGGCGCCGACGCCGACGGCGGTGACGTCGGGGTGCTGCTCCTTGAGCTCGCGCACGGCCTGCGCGATGGCATCGACCGCCCACTGCGGGTCGGCCGGGGTGGGCACCCTGGTCCGGGCCAGGATCGCGCCCGCCTCGTCGACCACGCCTGCCGCGATCTTGGTCCCGCCGACATCGACGCCGATGGTCAGAGCCATGTGTCCCTCAGCTATTCACTCGTTCCCGCTGGGCGGAACGGTACCGCCCAACCCTGCCCCCCGTACACAGCCTCGCATACATTAACCGAAGACAATCATGGACCAACCGGGCCGCCAAGCTTCAAAAGTCGTATCTAATCGCCCGCTTCGTCACGCACCAGAGCAACGCGATCACGGTTCGAAGGTTACGGATTCACTGCTTGGCGGACGCCTCGTCAGGCGTGTCGAGGTCGATCCGCTCGGTGGGGGAGCCCTCGCCAGCCGTCCAGCGGTGCTCGTGGCCGGCCACCGCGGCCCGGTAGGCGGCCAGCAGTTCGGTGCCCGCGGCGGCCAGTCCGGAGCCGGCGGCGGCGAGGTGGGAGTAGACCTCGGGCTGCTGGGTGCGCAGCCGGTCGGCCAGCCCGGAGAGGGTGATCAGGGTGTCGGCGCTCGCCTCCTGCGCCTTCTGGCCGACGGCGGAGGCGAGCTTGCGCACCTCGTCCACCAGCGGGCCCAGCTCCGGCCCGAACGGGTGGGCCTGCGGGCCGCCCGGCTCGGCGGTGGGCTCGGTCCGGTCGTCGGTGCTGGTCATCGCGGGCGCCTCCTCAGCCGTGGCCGCACCCCGCGGCCCTCGGGCCCGACGCTACCGGACAGCCGGTAGGGGCCTCGAAAGGGCTTCAGCCCCGGGGCCAGAGCGCCGGGTCGGGCGCGAACCGTACCGAGAGCGCCCCATCGTGCAGGCTCGCGCCGGCCACCGTGCAGCGGCGCAGCGCGGACGGCAGGGTGAGCACCCGGCGGTGGGCGCCGAGGCCGACGACCAGTTCGTCGCCGCGCCGGACGAGGTCCAGCTCGGCCCGGTCGGCGCCGGGCAGCGCGAGGTGCCAGACCAGCAGGCCATCCTCGGCGAGGCGGTCCTCGACCGGCCAGGGCTCGGGGGCCAGCCGCTCCGGGCCGGGCCCGCCCCCGTACAGGCGGTCGGCGACGGCCTCCAGGGTGGCCTCGGCCAGTCCGGTGGCCAGCACCGGGGCGTCGGTCTCGGCGGCGAGCTCGGCCAGTTCCTCCCGGCGGCGGCGGGCCAGCGCGGCCAGCCACGGGTCCGGCGAGTCGGCCGCGCCCTCGGGCAGCACTCCGTGCACCACGACGGCGTCCGGCCGGTGGCCGTGCAGGGCCAACCCGGCCCGGATCCGGCCCAGTTCCCGGTACGGGTGGCCGTCGGCGGGCACGACCAGGCGCACGCTGGTGCCGGGCGCGGCGATCGCGGCGCGGGACTCGGCGAGCACCGCGGCGGCCTTGGTCCGCCCCTCGTACAGCCACTCGGCGGGCATCGGCACGCCGGCCAGGCCGGCCAGCAGCGGGCGCAGCGCCCGGGCGGCCTGCCGCTGCTCGGGGACGAGCCGGTCCAGGTAGCGCTCCAGCTGCTCGGGCAGGGCGAGGGTGGCGATCAGCTCGGCGGGCGGCGGGGCGAGCACGACCAGGACGTCCTGGTCGGCGGCGGGCAGGGCACGCAGCAGGGCGATCCGGGCGATGCCGGGGAGGGCGGTCAGCTCCTCGGGGTCGAGCTGCTCGGCGCCGAGCAGGTCGAGGGCGGGCTTGAGCCGGCTGGTGAGCTCGCCGGCGGCGTACCGGAAGGCGGCCTGCTCGTCGATCCGGGAGACGGTCAGGCCGGGTGCGTAGCGGGCCGGTTCGGGCTCCAGGCGGGTGCCGAGGACGCCGTCCAGGGCGCGGTGCGGGTCGTCGGCGGCCAGCAGCCAGGTGCGGTGGCCGCGCCGGGCGGCGTGCAGGGCGGTGGCGGCGGCCACCACGGGCGCGCCCGCGTCGCCGCTGACCAGGATGGTGCGTGTCGCCGTCATGCCGTCGGCCCCCGTTCCGCCGCGTCAGCCCTGGACGGGCTTCTTGCCGTCGGCGTCCTCGACGCGCTTCTTCAGACCGGCCAGGGCGCGGTCGATGATGACCTTCTCGGCCTTGCGCTTGATCATGCCGAGCATCGGGATCTTGACGTCCACGGCGAGCTGGTACGTCACCTCGGTGCGGCTGCCGGAGAGCGGGGCGAGGGAGTAGGAGCCGTCCAGCGAGCGGAGCATCTGGCTGCGCACGAGGGTCCAGCCGACCTCGCGGTCGCCGTCCCAGGTGTAGGCGAGGACGTGCTCGTCGCGGATGGCGCCGGCGTCGAGCAGCAGGCGGACCTGGGCGGCGCGGCCGTCCTCGCCGGCTTCCAGGACCTCGACCTCCTTGACCTCGCCGGTCCAGGCCGGGTAGGCGGCGAAGTCGGCGATCACGGCCATGACCGTGGCCGGGGTCGCGTCGATGGTGATGCTCGACCTGGTGTGCTCCGCCATGGAATGGCCCTCCGCGTCGTCCCTCTGCCTGCCGGTCCGGTCGAGCGTGCTCGGCCTTGTCCGCCCGGAGCAGGCTACCGCGACCAGCGATCGGCTCGGCCGCGCGGGCCGCGGCTCGGCGGGGGCCCGGCGCCGGTCGGCGGGGCATGCTACCGGCCGGTCACCTCGGGGCTGTCGTAGGGTGCCATTCGAACGACCCGGTCACGGCCTGGTCGGACCCGGCCGGGTGTGACACTTCGAACACCGGAGCCGACCCCCCTGGTCGAAGCTGCCTACCGGGCAGTAACGTCCTGCCGTCCCGCAGCGTCGCGAACGAGGAGCAGTCTTGCTCGACTTCAGCCTTCCGGCTCTCTATCAGGTACCCGGCGGCGGTAATCTCTCCGACCCTGTGCACCGGAACGCGGCGGAGCACCCGGACGTCGCGGTGCTCAGCCGGAAGGTGGACGGCCGCTGGCAGGAGTTGACCGCGGTGCAGTTCCTGGCCGAGGTGCACGCCGCCGCCAAGGGTCTGATCGCCGCGGGCATCGAGCCGGGCGACCGGGTGGGCGTCATGTCCCGCACCCGGTACGAGTGGACGCTGCTGGACTTCGCGATCTGGACGGCCGGCGCGATCACCGTCCCGGTGTACGAGACCTCCTCCGCCGAGCAGGTCGAGTGGATCCTCGGCGACTCCGGCGCGGTCGCCGTCGTCACCGAGACCGACCAGCACGTCAAGGTGGTCGACGAGGTCCGCGGCCGGCTCACCGGGCTGAAGCACACCTGGCAGATCGAGGGCGGCGCGATCGCCGCGCTGGCCGAGGCCGGGAAGGACGTCCCGGACGAGACGGTGCAGGAGCGCCGCTCGACCGCGACCGCCGACTCGATCGCCACCATCGTCTACACCTCGGGCACCACCGGCCGCCCGAAGGGCTGTCAGCTGACGCACGCCAACTTCCTCGCCGAGTGCGGCAACGTGGTGGAGCGCCTGGCCCCGCTGTTCCGCACCGGCGACAGCTCCGTCCTGCTGTTCCTGCCGCTGGCCCACGTGCTCGGCCGGATCGCCGAGATCGCCACCGCGATGGCGCCGATCAAGCTGGGCCACGTCTCCGACGTCAGGGACGTCACCACCGAGCTGGCCGCCTTCAAGCCGAGCCTGATCCTGGGCGTGCCGAGAGTCTTCGAGAAGGTCTACAACACCGCCCGCGCCAAGGCCCAGGCCGACGGCAAGGGCAAGATCTTCGACAAGGCCGCCGACACCGCGATCGCCTACAGCCGGGCGCTGGACGCCGGCGGCGCGGGCCTGGGCCTGCGGATCAAGCACGCGGTCTTCGACAAGCTGGTCTACAGCAAGCTGCGCGCCGCCCTCGGCGGCCGGGCCACCCACGCCATCTCCGGCGGCGCCCCGCTCGGCGAGCGGCTGGGCCACTTCTACCGGGGCATCGGCTTCACCGTCCTGGAGGGCTACGGCCTGACCGAGACCTGCGCGGCCACCGCCTTCAACCCGTGGGACAAGCCGAAGATCGGCACGGTCGGCCAGCCGGTCCCCGGTGCCTCGGTGCGGATCGCCGAGGACGGCGAGGTCTTCTTCAAGGGCCCGCACGTCTTCACCGGCTACTGGAACAACCCGCAGGCCACCGCCGACACCCTCAAGGACGGCTGGATCGCCACCGGCGACCTCGGCTCGCTCGACTCCGAGGGCTACCTGACCATCACCGGCCGCAAGAAGGAGATCATCGTCACCGCGGGCGGCAAGAACGTCGCCCCGGCCGTGATCGAGGACCGCATCCGGGCGCACGCACTGGTCGGCGAGGTCATGGTGGTCGGCGACCGCAAGCCCTTCGTGGCCTGCCTGGTCACCGTCGACCCGGACTTCTTCCCCAAGTGGAAGGAGCTCAACGGCAAGCCCGCCACCGCCACGGTGGCCGAGCTGAGCCAGGATCCGGACCTGCTGGCCGCCCTCCAGGCCGCGGTGGACGACGGCAACGCGGCCGTCTCGCACGCCGAGGCGGTCAAGAAGTTCCGCCTGCTGGACACCGAGTTCTCCGAGGAGAGCGGCCACCTGACGCCCTCCCTCAAGCTCAAGCGCAACCTCGTGCTGAAGGACTTCGCCGCCGACATCGAGGCGATCTACCAGAAGTAGCCGGGTACGGGCCCCGCCTCCGGCGAAGGAGACGGGGCCCGCTCACGGGTCCGAGCCCGGTCTAGGCCGCCAACAGCGAGGTCAGCCGCCCGGCCAGCAGGTCCCAGCGCCAGGAGCGCTCCACCCAGCGCCGCCCGGCCTCGCCCATCCGCCGCCGCAGCTCCTCGTCGCCCAGCAGCCGGACGATCCGCTCGGCTGCCGCGGCGGCCGAGCCGCCCGGCACCACGTACCCGGTCTCGCCCTCCAGCACCGCGTCCGGCGCGCCGCCGGAGTCGCCGGCGACCACCGGCAGACCGGTCGCCGAGGCCTCCAGGTAGACGATGCCCAGGCCCTCGACGTCCAGCCCCCCGCGCCTGGTCCGGCAGGGCATCGCGAAGACGTCCCCGGCCCCGTAGTGGGCGGGCAGCTCCTCCCACGGCACCGAGCCGGTGAAGCGCACCGAGGCCCGGACCCCCTTGGCGTCGGCCAGCTTCTCCAGGTCCGCCCGGTACGGGCCGCCGCCGACGATCAGCAGCACGGCGTCCGGCACGTCGGCGAGGATCTGCGGCATCGCCTCGATCAGCGTGTCCTGGCCCTTGCGCGGCACCAGCCGGGAGACGCAGACCACCACCGGCCGGTCCGCCAGCCCGAGCCGGCGACGCACCTCGGCGCCCCCCGAGCCCGGGTGGAAGGTCGTCTCGTCCACGCCCGGCGGCAGCTGCACCATCCGGGCCGCGGCCTGCGGCCCGACCGCGCCCGCGATCCGGGACCGGGTGTACTCCCCCAGGTAGGTCAGCACGTCGGTGCCCGCACCGATCCGCCGCAGCAGCTGCCGGGCGGCCGGCAGCTGGGCCCAGGCGGCCTCGTGCCCGTGGGTCATGCCGAGCAGCCGCGCCGCACCGGCCCGGCGCAGCGCGGGCGCCATCAGCCCGAGCGGGGCGGCGGCGCCGAACCAGACCGAGTCGCACTTCTCCGCCCGCAGGATCTCGGCGGCCCGCCGGGTGACCCGCGGTGTGGGAACCATCACCTTCGTCCGGTCCCGGATCACCGGGAACGGCTGCTCGGCGTCGAAGCGGGCCACCTCGCTGCCGTCCCGCCAGGTGGAGGCGTACACCACGATGCTCCCGGCGGGCTGACGCACAGCCATGTTGTGCACGAAGGCCTGGATGCCGCCGGGGCGGGGCGGGAAGTCGTTGGTGACGATCAAGGTTCGGTGCATTCAGGCCACGGCTCGCTTGTCGGGGGGTGCTCGGTGTACCGCTGGGTGATCCGTACGATAGGTCAACACCATGACCCGCCGGGAACGGATCCGCGCACGGCAACCGTTTCACCCCCGGGTCAGTCCTAGTACCTAGGCGGCCGGTGGCGGCCCGGCCAAGCGTGCCGCGACCGCCCCTCCGACCGCCCGGGCGTCCGTCGCGCGGCGCCTCCGGTGGGACGTCCGAGACGAACGAGGGAGCGCAGTGGAGTTGGCCCCGGCCACCGAGTCCGGTACACCCAGCGGCGCCGCCGGCCCCGGCCCGACGCCGGCCGCCCGGCAGGAGCCGGCCCGTGCCCCCGGCCGCCCGTTCGGGGCGCTCGCCGCACTCGGTGCCACCTGGGTGGCCACCCGGACGGTGCTGGTGCTGCTGATGACCGGCGTGGTCAAGGGGCTCGGCGGGGACATCACCGCCGACGTCTGGATGATCTACCACGCCTGGTACGGCGTCCTGCAGACCGGCACCTTCCCGTTCGACGACGTGACCTGGCAGTACCCGCCCGGCGCGGCCCTGGTGATCCTGCTGCCCGGCCTGCTGCCCTGGTCGTACCTGGTCTCCTTCTGGGTGATCTGCGGGATCGCCGACGTCGCCGCCACCGCCCTGCTGGTCCGCACCGGACTGCGCCGGGGCCGGGCACTGACCGGCGCCTGGATGTGGGTGGTGGCCGTGCCGCTGCTCGGCCCGATGGTCTACAACCGGCTGGACATCATCGTCACCGCGATCGCCCTGGCCGGCCTGCTGGCGCTGATCCGCCGCCCGGCGATCGGCGGGATGCTGCTCGGCCTGGGCGGGATCATCAAGATCTGGCCGCTGCTCGCCCTGATCGGCACCCCCTCCGGCCGCCGCACCCGCCGCGCCTGGACGCTGGCCGCGGCCACCGCCGTCTCGGTGGGCTTCCTGCTCGCGGCCGGGATGAACGGCGCCTTCGGCTTCCTCGCCTTCCAGAAGGAGCGCGGCATCGAGGTGGAGTCGCTCGGCGCGCTGCCGCTGCACTTCGCCCGGCTCGCGGACGCCTGGGACGGCAGGGTCACCATGAACTACGGCTCCCCGGAGATGCTCGGGCCGTGGGTCCCCGTGATCAGCAAGGTGATGATGGCCGGCACCGTGCTGGGCTTCGCCTGGCTGCTGCTCTGGCGCTTCACCGCCAAGCGCCGCAACGCGGCCACCATGTACGACGCGGCGCTCAGCGCGCTGCTCATCTTCACCGTCACCAGCCGGGTGATCAGCCCGCAGTACCTGGTCTGGCTGATCGGCGTCGCCGCCGTCTGCCTGACCGTGCGCAACAGCAGCCAGCGGCCGGTGGCCCTGCTGATCCTGCTCGCCTGCCCGCTGACACTGGCCGAGTTCCCGCTGATGTTCAGCCGGATCCTCGCCAGCGAGCCCTGGGGCGTCACCGTGCTCAGCCTGCGCAACCTGCTGCTGCTGGCCGCCACCGTGCTCTCCTGCGTCCGGCTCTGGCGCGCCACCCGCGGCCCGGCACAGCTCCCGGCGACGGTGGTGCTGGCCAAGCCCGAGCCGGTGCCCGCCGGCGCCTACCCGGTGCGCCCCGGCATCGCCTACGAGCAGGACCTGCTGGACGGCATCGACCGGCCCGGCACCCCGGCCAGGCAGCGGCGCTGAACGCCGCGCGCGCCGTCAGGCCCTGTCCGGCCGATCCTGCCGGGCCCGCGACGCCGGACAGGACCTAATCACGCAGCGCGGCCACCTCGTCCAGCCAGAGCCGGGTGAACTCGGCCAGGCCGACGCCCGGTCCGGCCCGGAGCAGCCGGTCCAGCCGGTGGTCCCGGTCCGCCCCCTCCCCGTCGGCCGCGCCGACCGCCCGGTAGAACGCCACGAGCCGCTCGGGCCCGTAGCGCCGGGCGAGCAGCTCGCAGGCGAGCCAGGCCTGCTCGTACGCCTGGGCGATGCCGTCGGCCCCCGCGGTGAAGTCCCGGTCGGCGGGCAGCGCGGTGGGCAGCCGGCCGGCGGCGACGTCCCGGGCCAGCTCGGGGGCGATCTGCTGCGGGCGCCGGCCGGAGCCCCGGTAGGCGGTCCAGTCGGCGACGCCCTCGGAGAGCCAGAGCGGTGTCCAGGCCCGGGTGTCGGCCCTGGTCGCGACGTGGGTGGCCTCGTGGGTGACGACCACCTGCCGGCCGAAGTCGCTGAGCCGCCCGAACGTGCCGGGGTTGACCAGCACCCGGTCGGCGGGGGTGTGCCAGGGCGCGCCGGGGGCGGCCGAGGTGACCGCCGCCATGCCCGCCCAGCCCGCCGGGTCGACCTCCAGCAGCCGGGCGAACTGCTCGGCGGTGGCGGGTACTTCGAGCAGCAGGCGGCCCGCCCAGCCGGTGCCCCAGACCTCGCTCACGGCGGGTGCGGCCCGGTCGGCCACCGCGACCAGACCGGCCGGGTCGGGCCCGTCGGCCAGTCCGAGCACCAGGCAGTGCGCGCCCGCCGCGGACCGGGCGGAGCCGAGGTCCCAGAGCGCCGGGGGCCCGCTCGCACTCTCCTCCCGGTCGACCCGCCAGCCGCCGCCGGCCAGGACCAGGTCGATCCGGCGCGGGTACACCACCGGGTAGTCGTCGTACCCGGTGATCCGGACCGCCAGGTCGGCGGCGGCCGTGAGCCGCTCCGGTCCGGCGTCCGCGCCGAGCACCAGGTTGCGGTAGCCGGCCTCGATCGCCGCCGGTCCGGACCAGGAGGGCAGCGCCCGGGCCCGCGCGTCCAGCAGCGCGGCCACCTCGGCCCGCCGGTCCGACGCCCACCGGTCCGACGCCCACCCGGCCGCGGAGGGGTCCGCCGGGGCCGCCGGCGGCAGCGACAGCTGGGCCAGCCCGCCGGCCGCGAGCAGCAGCGCACCGCGCCGGGACAGCGTCCGGCGGGCGCCGTCTATCGGGTGGGGGGCGTCGGGGTCGGACGGTGCCGGGCTCAGAGCCGGACCACCCCCGCGACCGGCATCGCGTTGACGCTCTCGTAGCGGACCTTGGCGCCCGGGTAGGGGGCGTGCACGATCACCCCGCCGCCGGCGTACATCCCGACGTGGTGCATGTCCCGGTAGAAGATCACCAGGTCTCCCGGCCGCGCTTCGGAGAGGCTGACCCGCTGCCCGGCGTACGCCTGGGCCTGCGAGGTGCGCGGCAGGGTCACTCCGGCCTGCCGCCAGCTGTAGTACATCAGACCGGAGCAGTCGAAGGCGCGGGGCCCGGTGGATCCGTAGAGGTAGGGCGAGCCGATCATCCGCACCGCGGCCGCCAGCGCGGCCGCCCCGCGCTCGGAGGCGGGCGGGGCCGTGCCAAGGTCCAGCCGGTCGGTGCCCCGGGTGGCGCGCTGCTCGGCCTCCCGGGCGTCCTGGGCGGCCATCCGGGCCCGCTCGGCGACGCCCAGGCTGTTGAGGAGCCGCTGGGCCTCGGTGAGCCGCTGCTGGATCTGCTGCTTGCTGTCGGCGAGCGAGCGGCGGGCCTGGTCGAGTTCGGCGAGCTTGCCGGCGGTCTCGGTGCGGCGCTGGTCGAGCCGGCGCTGGCGGGTGGCCAGTTCGTGCAGGGTCTCCTGCTGCCGCTCGGCGGCCTGGTCGAGGGTGCGGGCCCGGGACAGGTAGCCCTCCGGGTCGGTGGAGAGCATCAGCTGGACGGTCTGGGCCATGCCGCCGCCGCGGTACTCGGCGCCGGCCACGGTGGCGAGGTCGCCGCGCAACTGGTTGAGCTGGTCCTGGGCGACGGCGATCTCGCCCTGGAGGACGGTCGTCTCGCCCTGGAGCCGCTGCTGCGCCTCCTGGGCAGCGTTGTACTTCTCGGACGCCTGCTCGGCCTCGCCGTAGAGCTGCTCCACCTGCGCCTTGACGTCCTTGCGGGTGGGCGTGTCCGGCGCGGCGGGGGCGGCCTGGGCGCTGCCGCCCGTCGTCACACCCAGGGCGGTGGCGGCGGCCGCGGTCAGCACCAGCGCACGGGCGAGCAGTTGGGAACGACGGTGCACGGGCATGGCGGCAGCGGCTCCGATCCGGCGGTGGGCCCCGCCGCCGCCCCAACGCGGGCGGCCCTGGAAGCGGAGTCCGGTGGCAGACGTTAGCGAGTCCGGGCAACCGAGTCCAAACCCCTGCCAACCCGAATATTTGACCCGCAATCGGACATCAGTCCGATGCGCCGGAAAAGCCGCAGGCCCGGCCTTCCGTGGTGGAAGGCCGGGCCTGGGAGGGCCTGAGCGGGGATCAGACCCGCACGATGGAGGTCAGCGGCATGTTGCCGACGGCCTCGTAGCGGACCGACGCGCCCGGCTTGGGCGCGTGCAGCACCTGGCCGTTGCCCGCGTAGATGCCGACGTGGTGGGCGTCCCCGTAGAAGATCAGCAGGTCGCCGGGCTGGGCCTGGGAGAGGTCGGTGCCGATCCGGGTACCGGCGTGGGCCTGCTCCTGCGAGGTGCGCGGCAGCGAGACGTCGACCTGGTTGAACGCCCAGACCATCAGGCCCGAGCAGTCGAAGGAGCCGGGGCCGGAGGCGCCGTAGACGTACGGGCTGCCGATCTTGGAGGCGGCGATGGACAGCGCCGCGGCGCCGCGCGAGCTGCCGGCGCTCGGCTTGGTGACCGGCGCGGCGGGGGCCTGCGACGCGCTCAGGTCGGTGCGGCTGTTGTCGCGGGAGGAGCGGTCGGCGGCCTGCTGGGCCGCCGCCTGCTGCTGGGCGGCCTTCGCGGCGGCGTCGGCCTTCGCCTTGGCCTCGGCGGCGGCCTTCTCCTCGGCCGCGCGGATCGCCTGGCGCTCCTGCTCGGACAGGGTGTTGAAGAGGTCCTGCGCGGCCTTGAGCTTGCCCTGGACCTCGTCCTTGGCGCTCTTCAGCTGCTGGGTGGTGGTCTCCATCTCGGCGAGCTTGCCCTGGGCCTCGGAGCGCACCTGGTCGAGCTTGCGCTGCTCGTCCTGGAGCTGCTTGAGCTGGCCCTTCTGGGTGCCACCGGCCTGGTTCAGCGTGTCGGCCTGGCTCAGGAAGGTGTCCGGGCTGGCGGAGAACATCAGCTGGACGGTCTGGGATATGCCGCCGTTGCGGTACTGCTCGCCGGCGATCTCGGCCAGGCCGCCCTGGAGGTCGGTCACCTGCCCCTGCTGCCGCGCCACCTGGTCCTGCAGGTCGGTGACCTGCTTCTGCAGCTGCTGCTGCTTCTCCTGGGCGGCGTTGAGCTTCTCGGTCGCGACCTCGGCCTGCTCGTTGAGCTGGTCGACCTGCTCCTTGACCTGGTCCTTGGTCGGCTGCGGGTCGGCGTGGGCGCCGGACTGCGCGGACAGCGCGACGGCCGCCGCGGCGAAGCCGGTCAGGATCGAGACCCGGGTGCGACTGGCGGGCTTGGGACGACGATGGGACGCCACGAAGGCGGACTCCTTCTTCCTACGCCGTCTACCGGGTGAGCTGACGGGTTCGGGCCGGAAGCGTGCCCTACGACGCCTCACGGCCGTTCCACCGGCCGACCTGGCGCCGATTCACCCCGGAGGAACGTGGTTCCCCGGCTCCGTTCGACAGCACCCCCGACTGCTGGGCTCCCCGTCGGGCAGGCACTGGGCCCGCCCCGCTGCGTCACGAACTCGACGGAAACCACCGCCGTCACCCTGGCTGGGCGATCGGGAGTGCGGTGGTTCGGGGCACGACCCTAGTAACTGAACCGTGATCCGTTCAAATCCTTGTCAGAAAAAAGACGGAAGAAGACCAAAGTTCTTTTGTGAATATGACACATAGTGATCACCGCCGTACGCAAAGCTGATCACTCTTCACCGGGGACTCGCGCTGCGGACAAAACCCGAACGCCACCCCCGGTCGGAGGGTGGCGTGGATCACAGGCCCGGACGGGGCCCTTCGGGCGTGTCGGGCCGTCAGACCCGGCGGATCGTGTTGATCGGCATCGCGTCGACCTTCATCACCTTCACCACGTCGCCGGTGTGCGGCGCGTGCACCACCATGCCGTTGCCGATGTACATCCCGACGTGGTGCCGGTCGGCGCCGTAGATGACCAGGTCGCCCGGCTGGGCCTGGTCCAGCGAGACCTTGGTGCCGACGTTGCCCTGCTCCTGCGA
Organism: Kitasatospora sp. NPDC088779; assembly: GCF_040685395.1. Lineage (NCBI taxonomy): Bacteria > Bacillati > Actinomycetota > Actinomycetes > Kitasatosporales > Streptomycetaceae > Kitasatospora > Kitasatospora sp. NPDC088779. The sequence goes on from NZ_JBFBHW010000011.1 coordinate 121,836, forward strand.
GGTGCGCGGCAGCGAGACGCCGGCCTGGCCGTACGCCCAGACCATCAGGCCCGAGCAGTCGAAGGTGGTCGAGCCGGTGGCGCCCCACACGTACGGCGAGCCCTGCTTGCTCATCGCCTTGGCCACGGCCACGCCCGCGTAGCCGCCGGCCTGCGGGAGGCTGCCGAGGTCGGCACGGTCGCTGCCGCGCGAGGCGCGGTCGTCCTGCTGCTGCTGGGCCCGCAGCGCGGCGCGGTCGGAGGCGCTGAGCGAGTTCAGCAGGTCCTGCGCGGCCTTCAGCTTCTGGTTGACGTCCGTCTTGGCCTGGTTCAGGTCCTTGGTGGTGGAGTCGAGCGAGGCCAGGACGGCGGCGGCCTCGGACTTCTCCTGGTCCAGCCGGCGCTGCTGGTCCAGCAGTCCCTTGAGCGCCTCCGACTCGCTGGCGCTGGCCTGCTGGGCGCTGGACGCCTTCTCCAGGTAGCCCGACGGGTCCGAGGAGAGCATCAGCTGGACGGACGGGTCGATGCCGCCGGTGCGGTACTGCTCGCCCGCCACGCCGGCCAGGCCGGTCTGGAGCTGGGTCATCTCGTCCTGGCTGCGGGCCACCTTGTCCTGCAGCTGGTCGGACTGCTTGCGGAGCTGGTCGGCCCGCTCCTTGGCGCCGTTGTACTTCTCCGCCGCCTGCTCCTGATCCTGCTGGAGCTGGTCGATCTGCGCCTTGACGTCGGTCTTGCTCGGCTGGGGCGCGGCGTGCGCGGCGACCTGCGCGGAGAGGGCGACCGCGGTCGCCGCGGCAGCGGTGAGCACGGAGACCCGGGCGCGGCTCGGCTGCTTGGGACGGCGGTGGGAGGCCAAGGGAATTGCTCCTTCTTCCATCGGCCTCACCCGATCAGGTGAGAATCCGGAAAATAGGTTTGACGCCACACCCTAGGGAAGATCCACGGGTTTTGCCACTCCCCCGAAGGCGTGAACTCCACTTCCCCCGCAGGCTTCACTGGATGTGCACACCGCCGCAAACCGGGCGCTGACCAGGCCTCATCCCGCCGCGGCAGCCGTCAGGGCCGCGCCAGCCGGTTCAGCAGCAGAACGGAAGCCACGGGGCGCGCGCCGGCCTTCCGCACGCCCTCCGCGACCTCCCGGTCGGTGGACACCACCACCACCGGACGACCCTGCGGCTCGGCCCGCACCAGACGGCGGATCAGCTCGTCCGCGGTCTCGCCGGTCCGGCTGAACCGCACCCGCACCCCGCGCGGTGGCGCCATGATCACCGGAACGTCCAGGTCCTGCCCGTCGAACACGCAGGTGACCTCCGCCTGCGTGCGCTGGGCCAGCATCGCCAGCCCGCCCAGCAGCCGGATCCGCTGCTGCTCCAGCGGCAGCGTCGGATAGCCCGTCTTGGTCACGTTGTAGCCGTCCACCACCAGGTGCACCTGCGGGATCGCCAGCAGCTGGTCCAGCAGCGCCGGATCGTCGTCGGCCAGACCGCGCCGGGCCACGTCGTGCGGCGAGGCCGCACCCGGCACCACCGCCTCCACCAGGTCCCCCGGCCGGATCTGGGAGACCGGCAGCGCCAGCTCCCGCTGGAGCCCCTGCGCCGACTGCAGCACCGTGTCCAGCAGCAGCCGCAGCCGCATGTCCTCGACGCTGCGGCCCTCGCGGGCCGACCGGCGGCCCTGCTCGGCCGCCGTCTCCAGCTCGCCGACCCGGTGCCGCAGCCGCCGCGCCTCGGACTCCGCGGCGCCACGCTCGGCGGCCGCCTGCGCCCTCGCGGCCTCCAGCTCGGCGGTCAGCCGCCTGGTCTCGGCCTGCGCCCGGCGGGTGTCGCTCTCCAGCGAGCGCACCTTCTTCCGCAGCGACTCGGCCTCCCGGCGGACGTCCTCGGACTCCGCGCGCTGCCGCTCCAGGTCCGCCCGGGCGGCGGACCGCAGCTCGGCGAGCTCCGCCTGCAACTTCTCCGCCAGCCGGGTGGCCTCGGCGGCCGCGCCCTCGGCGCCGGCCCGCTCGGCCTCCTCCCCGGCCTCGGCCACCAGCCGGCTCCAGCCGGCCGACCGCACCAGGTAGGCGGCGGCCGCGACGTCCATCGGATCGGCGGCGCCCGGAACGCTGCCCGACTCCAACGCCTTCACCAGGTCCGGCTGGCCCAGCCTCAGCCGCTCCGCTATCCGCACCCGGAACGCCGGCTCCGACTCCAGCGCCGCGGCCAGCGCCGTGGCCGCGTACTTGGCCCGCCGGGCCGGGGTGAACTTGACGTACTGGCGCAGGCTCTGCGGCAGCTCGCCGGGCGGCAGCCCGCCGAGCGCGTCCGAGGCCAGGCCGACCACGCGCCGGCGCACGCCCTCGGGCAGCGGCCGGTCCAGCTTCTCGGCACCACGCTCCGGCGCCACCTCGCCGGAACCCGCCACCTCGCCGGAACCCGCCGCCCCGCCGGAGCCCACCGACTCATCGGAACCCGCCGCCCCGCCGACGGCCGCGGGCTCGGACGGAGCCGCGTCGGCGGCCCGCGCCTGCACGGCCGCAGCGGGCTGAAGCCCCTGCGCTTCGGCGGGCTCCCTCGCTGCGTCCACCACGTCCTCGGCTCCGATCCTGGTCCTACGGGGTCACGGCCCGCGGCCGCCGCCCTGTCGTCACGCTCCGTGCGTCCTGTCTGTATTGTCCCAGCGCGGCGGGCAGGCGCGCCGCGCACCCGCCCCCGCGCCGTCGGGCGTCAGCCCTGGTCGGCGGAGGCCTCCGCGTTCTCGGCGCCCGGACGGGCCACCAGCTCGACCTGGTCCACGGCGTTGCACCAGCGGCAGCGCACCGACTCGATCGTCTCGCTCAGCACCTCGGTCTCCTCGACCTTGGACTCGCCGGCCAGGTCGAAGTGCAGGAACTCGGTGACCCGCGCGGTGCGGGTCACGTCGAAGCGGGTGAGGTTTCCGCACAGGGTGCAGCGCCAGCGCGTCTCGGCGGTCAGGGCGGGGACGGTCATCGGGGGTCCTCTCGGGTGGTCCCTGGGTGGGCTAGGCGCTCCCCCCGGAGCCCCGGCGTCGGCGGCGGGAGGCGGGATTGCCCGCCCCAAGCCTATTGCCTGAGGCAACCATCCCGGCCACCAGTCAGGAGAACGAGCGGGCTAGTCCACCTGCCGTACAAGGCCGTGTCACACGCCCGACACGGAGGGATGCTTGGCCGCATGGCACTGACGGCCCCCGGGCACACCGACGCGCGGGGCGAGCACCCGTCCGTGCCCGCCCCGGCGGTCACCTACGCCCTGATCGCGGTCAACACCCTGGTGTTCCTGCTGGGCCCGGCCGCCGGGCTCAACCCGCTGTACGGCACCGGCCAGTCCCGGCTCTGCGCGGAGCAGCGGTACGAGCAGCGCTGGGGCGTCATCCCCGCCGAGGTGCTGGCCGGCCGCCCGCTGACCGCCGAGCAGCTGGCCCAGGCCCCCGACCCGGCCCCGGGCTGCCCGGCCGCGCCCACCCCGGGCAAGCACCCGGCGCTGTCCGTCCTCACCGGGCTCTTCGTGCACGCCGGCTGGCTGCACCTGCTGGGCAACCTGCTCTTCCTCCACGTCTTCGGCCCCACCGTCGAACGGCGGCTGGGCCGGGCCCGGTTCGCCGTCTTCTACCTGGCCGCCGGCAGCCTGGCCACGTACGGCTTCGCCCTCGCCGAGGCGCACTCCCCGGGCTCCACCCGGGTGCTGATCGGCGCCTCCGGCGCGATCTCCGCCGTCCTCGGCGCCTACCTGCGCTTCCATCCGCGCGCCCGGGTGACGACGCTCGTCCCGCTGCTGCTGTTCCTGCCGCTGCGCTTCCCGGCCTGGCTGGTGCTCGGCCTCTGGTTCGCCCTGCAGTGGTGGTCGGTCCACTCGGCCGGGCCCGGGGTGGCCTATCTGGTTCACGTGATCGGCTTCTCGGCGGGCTTCCTCTACGCCTGCACGGCGGTCAGCCACCCCCCGAGACGACCCGGCTGACGCCCGATACGCTGGCGGCACCCCACAAAGGAGCCCGAACAGTGATCACCGCCATCGTCCTGATCAAGACCAGTGTCGACCGCATCCCGGAGATCGCCGAAGCCATCGCGGCCATCGAGGGCGTCAGCGAGGTGTACTCGGTGACCGGTGGCTACGACCTGGTGGCGATGGTCCGGGTGCGCCGGCACGACGATCTGGCCGCGGTCATCCCGGGCCGGCTGAACAAGGTCCCGGGCGTGGCCCACACCGAGACCCAGATCGCCTTCCGCACCTACTCCCAGCACGACCTCGAGGCCGCCTTCGCCCTCGGCCTGGACGAGTAGGCCCCTCGGCCCCGCCGACCGGGCCCCTCAGCCCTGCTGACGCCCCCGGTCGACCTGCACGGTGGCGACGCAGCGCCCGCCCTCGTTGCGGTAGTTCCACGCGGCACCGTCCGTGACCAGCTCGCGCACGGCGGTCAGGAAGCGGTCGACGTGCTCGTCCGGGGTCCCGGCCCCGAAGCTCACCCGGATCGCGTTCAGGCTGCGCTCGCCGGGCAGCGACGGCTCGGGCGCCCCGCACTCGGAGGGGGAGACCTCTTCGTCCCCGAGCAGGGTGCGCAGCAGCGGGTGCGCGCAGAACAGGCCGTCGCGGACCCCGATGCCGTACTCGGCGGACAGCGCGGCCGAGAAGTGCGAGCTGTTCCAGCCCTGGACGACGAAGGACAGCACGCCCACCCGGGCCGCCTCGGCGCCGAACAGGGTCAGCACCTTGACCTGCGGGATCTCCGCCAGCCCGGCGGTCAGCCGGGCGATCAGCTGCCGCTCCCGGGCCTCCAGCACGTCGAAGCCCGCCTCGCTCAGCGCCCGGCAGGCCGAGGCGATCGCGTAGGCGCCGATGACGTTCGGCGAGCCGGCCTCGTGCCGGGCCGGACCGGAGTGCCACTGGACGGCCACCGAGCCGTCGGTCCCCCGGGCCACCGTCCGGGTCGCCCCGCCGCCGGCCAGGTACGGGTCGGCCGCGTCCAGCCAGTCCGCCCGGCCGGCCAGCACGCCGGCGCCGAAGGGCGCGTAGATCTTGTGGCCGGAGAAGGCGATCCAGTCGACGTCCAGCTCGCGCACCGAGACCCGGTGGTGCGGGGCCAGCTGGGCGGCGTCCAGCACCACCCGGGCGCCGTGCCGGTGCGCGGTCCCGGTCAGCTCGGCGACCGGCCACAGCTCGCCGGTCACGTTGGAGGCTCCGGTGACGCAGAGCAGCTTGGGGCCCTCGGGCGCCTCGGCGAGCGCGGCGTCCAGGGCGGCGACCGCCTCGGCGTGCGAGCGCGGCGCGCGCAGGTAGTGGACGTCGAGCCCGGCGTGCGCCCAGGGCAGCAGCGAGGCGTGGTGCTCGGTCTCGAAGGCGAACACCCGGGTCCCGGCCGGGACGGCCGAGGCGAGCAGGTTCAGCGAGTCGGTGGTGGCCCGGGTGAAGACCACCTGGTCGCCCTCGCGCAGGTCGAGGAACTCGGCGACGGTGCGGCGGCTCTGCTCGAACAGGTCGGTGGACAGCTGGGAGAGGTACCCCGCGCCGCGGTGCACGCTGCCGTAGTAGGGGGCGTAGGCGGAGACGTCGTCCCAGACCCGCTGGAGCGCCGGGGAGCTGGCCGCGTAGTCGAGGGCCGCGTACCCGACCTTCTCGCCGCTGGCGAGCGGGACCTGGACGTCGTGGCCGAGGACGGCGAGGGGGGCGCAGATTTCGGTGGCGATCGACATGAGGATGCACTCCTTCTGGGGGTGTGGGACCCCGGGAGTGCTAAGTCGTCGGGCGTCCGCGCTTGCCGCACGGACGATTCGCCGAGCGACCCGGTCCTCACCCAGGGCACCCCGCCACGGACGGAGGGTTGCCGGACAGCAAGCTGGGGCTTGACGCTGTCACTCATGACCTGGCCAAGACTCTAGGTCGCGCCCAGCGAGTGGTCAAACAGGCATCCACCATCCGGACAGCCGAGGAGCCCGCGCCGGCGTTCCGGCACGGGCTCCCAAGTACCGCCTCACACCCGGCTGGTGGCCTCCGACCAACGCCGCAGCAGCTCCTGCGCCGCGCCCGAGTCGATGGCCCGCTCGGCCCGCGCCATGCCCGCCGCGAGCTGTTCGGTGAGCGGCGCCTCACCCAGGTCGAGCGCGACCAGCGCCGCCGCCGTGTTCATCAGGACGGCGTCCCTCACCGCCCCGCGCTCGCCGGCCAGCAGCCGCCGCGCGACCTCGGCGTTGTACGAGGGGTCCGCCCCGCGCAGCGCCTCGATGCCGACCAGCTCGACGCCGACGTCCCGCGGGTCGAAGGCGGTCTCGGTGACGGTCCCGTCCCGCACGATCCACACCTGCGAGGTGGTGGTGATGGTCAGCTCGTCCAGGCCGTCGTCGCCCCGGAAGACCAGGCCGGTCGAGCCGCGCCGGGCGAGCACGCCGGCGATCAGTCCGGCGAGCCGGGTGTCGAAGCAGCCGATCGCGTGCGAGGTGACCTTGGCCGGGTTGGTCAGCGGGCCGAGGATGTTGAACGCGGTCGGCACCCCGAGGTCGCGCCGGGCGGTGGCGGCGTGCCGCATCGACGGGTGGAACTTGGCCGCGAAACAGAAGGTCAGCCCGACCTCCTCGGCGATCTCGGCGACCCGCCGGGCCGACAGGTCGAGGCGGACGCCGAGCTTCTCCAGCACGTCCGAGGAGCCGCTGGCCGAGGAGGAGGCCCGGTTGCCGTGCTTGACCACCTTGGCGCCGGCCGCGGCCGCGACGATCGCCGACATGGTGGAGATGTTGACGGTCTTGGCCCGGTCGCCTCCGGTGCCGACGATGTCCACGGCCGGGCCGGGGATGTCCAGCGGCTCGGCGTGCGCGTACATCGCGTCCACCAGGCCGGTGATCTCGTCGACCGTCTCACCCTTGGCCCGCAGCGCCACCATGAACCCGGCCACCTGGACGGGGGACGCCTCGCCGCTCATGATCCGGTCCATCGCCCACGCGGTGGCCGAGCGGTCGAGGTCCTCCCCCTTCAACAGCGCCGCCAGGACGTCCGGCCAGGTGCGGACCACCTGCGCGGGTGCGGTACCACCGTTCGCAGGGTTCACGTTCACCATGGCTGACTCCAGCTGTTGTCGGGTTCCCCGCGTCGGGGGGACGTCCGTACGGATGGAGTCAGCCTATCGACCGGCGGGGTTCCCGCGGCGGCGTCTTCTCTAGTCCTGAGACGGCACCGCTCAGCGGCTGACGGGCGCCCGCTTGGCCAGCCGCGCCCGCAGCAGGGTGGCGACCGCCTCGGCCAGCGCCACCGGGTCCACCGGGCGCGAGATCGCGGCGTCGGCCCGGCTCCAGGCGGCCAGCCAGGAGTCCTGCGGCCGGCCGATCAGCACCAGCACCGGCGGGCAGCCGTAGATCTCGTCCTTGAGCTGGCGGCCGAGCCCGAGCCCGCCGGCCGGCACCGCCTCGCCGTCCAGGATGCAGAGGTCCACGCCGCCCTTCTCCAGTGCCTTCAGCACCGCGGGGGTGGTCGCGCACTCCAGGTAGGACAGTTCCGGAAGGTCCTCGACGGGCCGGCGGCCGAGTGCCGTCAGCACCTGCTCGCGGGTGTTGCGGTCATCGCTGTAGACGAGGACGGTGAGCGTCTCGTCGGTCGTGTACGCCATGGGCCCTGCTCCCTCAAGTGTGATCCGGACCACGTTCGCCTGATCCGGATGCTACTCCCGATCACCCGTCGCCGAGTCCCCCTCGCGGACCTTCCTCCTCAGCCGCCGCGCCCGCGACTCACCCGCCCGGAGGACGGCCCGTCACCCGGACCCGTCCAGACCACCCGTACGGCCGATAAGGGGCCCGCGCATTACCCCCGGAGGCTCCGCCAAGCGTGCAACGACGCGCTGGGCAACGGGGTCGCGGGCCCCTTCGAGGAACCGTCAGAAAAGGGACACGCCGCTGCTCAGCCGCCATTGGGGCCCCCCACCGCCCTCCAGGGGGGCATACCGCACGCACCGGACACTCCGAGGGACACCCCCCGGCGTGAAGACGGAATAAGGGACCGACATAATGTCCGTCGTGGCGACAGCAACAGCAGTAGAAACCGGGCACGCGCACGGATCGGTCAACCGGCCGAACATGGTCAGCGTCGGAACGATCGTCTGGCTCAGTTCCGAGTTGATGTTCTTCGCGGCCCTCTTCGCGATGTACTTCACGCTCCGCTCCGTCAAGGGAGCCGAGTTCTGGACCGAGAAGGCGCACGCCCTCAACGTGCCCTTCTCCTCGGTCAACACCACGATCCTGGTGCTCTCCTCGCTGACCTGCCAGCTCGGCGTGTTCGCTGCCGAGCGCGGGGACGTGAAGAAGCTCCGCTCGTGGTTCGTCATCACCTTCGTGATGGGCGCGATCTTCATCGGCGGCCAGATCTTCGAGTACACCGAGCTGGTCAAGAAGGACGGCCTCTCGCTGTCCTCCGACCCGTACGGCACGGTGTTCTACCTGACCACCGGCTTCCACGGTCTGCACGTGACGGGTGGTCTGATCGCCTTCCTGCTGGTCCTGGGACGGACGTACGCAGCCAAGCGCTTCACGCACGAGCAGGCCACCGCCGCGATCGTCGTGTCGTACTACTGGCACTTCGTCGACGTCGTGTGGATCGGCCTGTTCGCGACCATCTACCTGATCAAGTAACCAGCTGATCAGGTCGCTGGCCACCGGCTTCGGTCCCCGCCCTCACCGGCGTCGGGCCGATTCTGCCGGTGGCGACGCTCCCACCGACCGACCGCGCGCGCAGCCCTAGACAGGCAGCCTCGTGCCGGCCAGACCGGCCGCCGGGTGCACCCACCAGTCGACCAGATCCTGACACCGGGGTTATTCCGTGAAAAAGCTCTCCGCACGACGGCGCCACCCATTGGCGGCGCTGGTCGTCCTACTTCTCGCCCTGGCGGCAACCGGGGGGCTGTACGCCGCGTTCGCGCCCGCCGACAAGGCGCAGGCCGACGTCGCCGCGCAGTCGCTCGCGATCGATGAGGGCAAGAAGCTCTTCGCCGTGGGCTGCTCCTCGTGCCACGGCCTGAACGGCCAGGGCAGCAGCGACGGTCCGAGCCTGGTCGGCGTCGGCTCCGCCTCTGTCGACTTCCAGGTCGGTACCGGCCGCATGCCGGCCCAGCAGCCCGGCGCCCAGGTGCCGCGCAAGAAGAACATCTACTCGCAGGCGGAGATCGACCAGCTCGCCGCCTTCGTCGCCTCGCTCGGCCCCGGCCCGGTGACGCCGACCCCGGAGCAGTACACCTCGACCAACCCGGACGACATCTCCAAGGGTGGCGAGCTGTTCCGCACCAACTGCGCCCAGTGCCACAACTTCGCCGGCCAGGGCGGTGCCCTGACCAAGGGCAAGTACGCCCCGTCGCTGGAGGGCGTGGACGCCAAGCACATCTACGAGGCCATGCAGACCGGCCCGCAGAACATGCCGTCGTTCCCGGACACCACCATGCCCGAGGAGCAGAAGAAGCAGATCGTGGCCTTCGTCCGCCACACCACCTCCGATGAGCCCAACCCCGGTGGTCTCACGCTCGGCAGCCTCGGTCCGGTGACCGAGGGTCTGTTCGGCTGGATCTTCGGTCTCGGCACGCTCATCGCGGTCGCGATCTGGGTCGCCGCCCACACCACCAAGGCCAAGAAGTCATGAGCCACGACATGTCAGAAGAGAAGCTTCCGGAGTCACACGGCTCCGCCGGTGACGTCGCCGCGCACGGCGACCCGTTCGCCGACCCGGGCCTTCCGGCCCACGAGCCCCGCCGCACCGACATCGACGAGCGGGCCGCCCAGCGGGCCGAGCGTCAGGTCTCGCTGATGTTCGTGGTCTCGATGCTCGCCACCATCGGCTTCATCGCCTCGTACGTGGCCATCGACCCGGACAAGATCGTCTACATCTTCCCGCTCGGTCACGTCAGCGCGCTGAACTTCGCGCTCGGCCTGACCCTGGGCGTCGCGCTGTTCATGATCGGCGCGGGTGCGGTCCACTGGGCCCGCACGCTGATGTCGGACGTCGAGCTGCCGGCCGAGCGCCACCCGATCGAGGCTGACGACGAGGTCCGCGCGGACGTCATCGAGCAGTTCAAGACCGGTGCCGCCGAGTCCGGCTTCGGCCGCCGCAAGATGATCCGCAACACCCTCATCGGCTCCATGGCGCTGGTCCCGCTCTCCGGCGTGGTCCTGCTCCGCGACCTCGGGCCGCTGCCCGAGAAGAAGCTGAAGGAGACGGGCTGGAACGAGGCGACCCCGGCCAAGCCCCTGCAGCTCATCAACATGAGCACCAACCTGCCGATGAAGGCCGAGGACATCGTCATCGGCTCGCTGACCTTCGCCATGCCCGAGGGTCTGCACGTCCACGACGAGGACTTCCAGCAGGCGATCGCCAAGGACGCCCTGATGCTGGTGCGCATCGCGCCGGACGACATCAAGGACGACCGGTCGCGGGAGAAGGCCTTCGAGGGCATCCTCGCCTACTCCAAGATCTGCACCCACGTCGGCTGCCCGATCAGCCTGTACGAGCAGCAGACCCACCACGCGCTCTGCCCCTGCCACCAGTCGACCTTCGACCTGGCGGACGGCGCGCGCGTGATCTTCGGCCCGGCCGGCCACCCGCTGCCGCAGCTGAAGATCATCACTGACGAGAAGGGCTACCTGGTCGCCACCGGCGACTTCGACGAGCCCGTCGGCCCGAGCTACTGGGAGCGTGCTCGATGAGTACGAGCAGCACCACCGGTGCCGCCAAGCCCGCCAGCACGCGCGCCAAGCCCGCCAACAAGTGGGAGGCCGCTGCTGACTGGACGGACGGCCGGGTGGGGATCTACTCCCTCGCCAAGGCCAACCTGCGCAAGATCTTCCCGGACCACTGGTCCTTCATGCTGGGCGAGATCTGCCTCTACACGTTCGTCATCATCATCCTGACCGGTGTCTACCTGACGCTGTTCTTCAAGCCGTCGATGGCCGAGGTCGTCTACAACGGCTCGTACGTGCCGCTCAAGGGCATCGGGATGTCCGAGGCGTACGCCTCGACGGTGGACATCAGCTTCGAGGTCCGCGGCGGTCTGCTGATCCGGCAGATCCACCACTGGGCCGCCCTGGTCTTCGTGGCCGCGATGCTCGTGCACATGATGCGCGTGTTCTTCACCGGCGCGTTCCGCAAGCCGCGTGAGATCAACTGGGTCTTCGGCTTCCTGCTGCTGATCCTGGGCATGTTCGACGGCTTCTTCGGCTACTCGCTGCCGGACGACCTGCTGTCGGGTACCGGTATCCGGTTCATGGAAGGCGCGATCCTCGCCGTCCCGCTGGTCGGCACCTACATCCAGATGTTCCTGTTCGGGGGCGAGTTCCCCGGCCACGACATCGTGCCGCGCTTCTTCACGATCCACGTGCTGCTGATCCCGGGCATCATGCTCGGCCTGCTGGTGGCGCACCTGATCCTGGTCTTCTACCACAAGCACACCCAGTGGGCGGGCCCGGGCAAGACCGAGAAGAACGTCGTCGGCATGCCGCTGATGCCGGTCTACATGGCCAAGGCCGGTGGCTTCTTCTTCCTGGTGTTCGGTCTGATCGCCGCCATCTCGGCGATCGCCACGATCAACCCGATCTGGGCGTACGGCCCGTACCGCCCGGACCAGGTGTCCACGGACGCCCAGCCCGACTGGTACATGGGCTTCTCCGAAGGCCTGATCCGCGTCATGCCGGGCTGGGAGGTCGGCCTGTGGGGCCACACCCTGAACCTGGGTGTCTTCATCCCGCTGATGATCTTCCCGCTGGTCCTGGTCTCGATCGCGGTCTACCCGTTCATCGAGGGCTGGATCACCGGCGACAAGCGCGAGCACCACATCCTGGACCGCCCGCGCAACGCGCCCGTCCGCACCGCGCTCGGCGCCGCCTGGATCAGCCTCTACCTGGTGCTGCTGGTCGGTGGTGGCAACGACCTGTTCGCCACCCACCTGCACCTGTCGATCAACTCGATCACCTACTTCGTCCGCGTCGGCTTCTTCGCGGTGCCGGTCATCACCTTCATCGTCACCAAGCGCTGGTGCCTCGGCCTCCAGCGCCGGGACAAGGAGAAGGTGCTGCACGGCCGCGAGACGGGCGTCATCAAGCGCCTGCCGCACGGCGAGTTCGTCGAGGTGCACGCCCAGCTGCCGCAGAAGGACCTGTACAAGCTCACCGCGCACGAGCAGGTCCAGCCGGTCGAGCTGCCGGCCCAGACGGACGAGAACGGCGTGGCCAGCAAGGCCGGCCTGCTCGGCCGCACCCGGGCCAAGCTGTCCCGCGGCTTCTACGGCGGCGGCGCCCAGATCCCCAAGCCGACCTCCGAGGAGCACCACGAGATCACCAGCGGCCACGGCCACCACTGATCCCGTACGCCCCGCAGCGTCACACCCGAGGGCCGCTGACCAGAGTTCTTCTGGTCAGCGGCCCTCGGGCTTTCCCGTCCCCCGTCCGCACCCTCCAGGAGCTCCCGTGCAGCTGTCCGTCGACCCCGCCGCCGCCACTCCCCCGTACGAGCAGATCCGGGCCCAGATCGCCGAGCGGGCCCGTTCCGGCGAACTGCCGACCGGGCTGCGGCTGCCCACCGTCCGGGCCCTGGCCGAGGAACTGGGGCTGGCCGCCGGGACGGTCGCCCGGGCGTACCGGGAACTGGAGGCGGACGGCGTGGTGGAGACCCATGGCCGGCGCGGCACGCTGATCGCGGCCACCGGCGACACCGCGCACCGGCTGGCCGCCGCGGCCGCCGCCGAGTACGCCGAGCGGGCGACCCGGCTCGGGCTCCCGCGGGCGGATGCGCTGGCCGCGGTGGACGCCGCCCTGCGGCTGGCCTACCAGGAGGCCTGAGAAGGCGCTCCAGGGGCCCTCAGGCCTCCGGGCGGATCATCCCCGAGGCGTGGGCCTGGGAGGCCGGCGCGGTGGTGCTGACGGGCTCTCCGAGGGCGCTGTGCTTGACCCAGTCCGTCCAGGAGATGTTCCAGTCCCCGAAGCCGTTGCCGAACGGCTCCATGGTGGCGCCGCGGCTGTTCACCACCGTCACCAGGTCCCCCACCCTGGTGTTCTGGAAGAACCACTTGGCGTTCTCGGTGCTCATGCCGGTACAGCCGTGGCTGACGTTCTCCAGGCCCTGCGAGCGGACCGACCAGGGCGCCGCGTGGACGTACTCGCCGCTCCAGGTGACGCGGGTGGCCCACTCCACGTTGAGGTCGTAGAACTCCGAGCTCCCGGCCTTTATCCCGATCGTCTCGCCGTTCATCCGGACGGACCGCTCCTGGCCGAGCACCACCTTGACGCCGTTGCGGGTGTCGAAGCCGGGCTTGCCGGTGGTCACCGGGATGCTCCGCACCAGCTCGCCGTCACGGCTGAGGGTGAGCACGTGGGCGGCCGCGTCGACCACCGTCTCGACCCGTGCGCCGATCCGCAGGCCCAGCGTGCTGCGGTCGCCGCCGTAGAGGCCGTCCTCGATCCGGACGCCGGTGCCGTCGAAGGCCAGCGAGACGGTGGTGCCGGCCGGCCAGTACTCCTGCGGGCGGAAGTGCAGTTCCTTGTCGCCCACCCAGTACCAGGCGCCGGTGACGGCGGGCTGGGAGCTGACGGTCAGGACGCGCTCGACCTCCTGGCGGGCCTGCGGGTCCTGCACCGCCTCGGAGAGCTGCACGGTGAGCGGCTGGCCGACGCCGTAGATGCCGCTGCCGGAGGAGTCCGGGCCCAGCTTGGCGGTGAGCAGGCGTTGGGCGGCGAGGGTGCTGAAGTCCGCCGTGGTGTCGCCGCGGCCGCCCTTGCCGTCGTCGGCGGCGATCCGCACCGAGTAGTCGGTGTCGGCCTTCAGCCGGCCGGTGGTCTGCCAGCTGTGCTGGTCCTCGGCGAGCTGACCGGCCACCACCCGGCCGTCCGGGCCGGTCACGGTGACGTCGGTGAGCCGGCTGCCGGGCACGGACGTCACCGTGAGCGGCTTGGAGGGGTCGACCTTGCCCCCGCCCTCGGCCGAGAGGTGGACGAACGCGGCCGCGTCGATCCGGTGGGGGCCGACCGCCTCGCCGCCGCCGGACGAGCAGGCGGCCAGCGGGGCCAGTACTGCGAGGGTCAGCGAGATGCCGCCGATACCTGCGATTCCGCGCCTGTCGGCCATGAAACGCCTCCGAGGGTCCGCACGATTGCTCAGATCGTAGGAACGAGGCTGGCCGAAGCGACATCGGAGCGACCCCGCGTTCACCCGGGTGAGTGGTTTCGTCACCCTGGAGACGCAACGGGGCCGGTCCTCCCCGTGCGGGAGGACCGGCCCTGTCGTCGTCGGCGGAACCCGGGAACCTACTGGTTCTGGTTCTCGCCCCGGTAGAACTCGAAGACCCAGCCGAAGAGGCCGATCAGGATGATCGGGATCGACCAGAACAGCAGCCACCAGCCGAAGATCACTCCGAGGAACGCCAGCGAACCGCCGATCGCCAGGGAGAGCGGCTGCCAGCTGTGCGGGGCGAAGAAGCCCAGCTCGCCGGCGTCGTCCGCCACCTCGGCCTCGGGGTTGTCCCCCGCGCCGCTGTCCACCCGGCGGGCGGTGAAGGCGAGGTAGTACCCGATGAAGGCGCAGAGCGCGAAGGCGAGGAACAGCGCCGTGGTGCCGGCCGCCTCGATCCCGTGCTCCGAGTGGTTGGTCCACAGGCCGTAGGTGACGGCCATCGCGAGGACGAAGACGGCCAGGCCGAGGAAGATCTTTCCCTGTTCCTTCATCAGACGTCGCCCTCCTTCTTGCCCTTGTCCAGCTTCGGGGCGTCGTACTTCGCCGGGGTCACGCCGGCGAGGTGCTTGGCCGGCTCACCGTGGTTCTCCAGGTAGTCCAGCGCGGCGATCTCCGGGTGGTGGAGGTCGAAGGCCGGGGATTCGGAGCGGATCCGGGGCAGGGTGAGGAAGTTGTGCCGCGGCGGCGGGCAGGAGGTCGCCCACTCCAGCGAACGGCCGTAACCCCACGGGTCGTCGACCTCGACCTTCTCGCCGTACTTGGCCGTCTTCCACACGTTGTAGAGGAACGGCAGCATCGAGGCGCCGAGCACGAACGACCCGATGGTCGAGACGGTGTTCAGCGTGGTGAAGCCGTCCGAGGCCAGGTAGTCGGCGTAGCGGCGGGGCATGCCCTCCGCGCCGAGCCAGTGCTGGACCAGGAAGGTGGTGTGGAAGCCGAAGAACAGCGTCCAGAAGGTGATCTTGCCGAGGCGCTCGTCCAGCATCTTGCCGGTCATCTTCGGCCACCAGAAGTGGAAGCCGGCGAACATCGCGAAGACGACGGTGCCGAAGACCACGTAGTGGAAGTGGGCGACGACGAAGTACGAGTCCGAGACGTGGAAGTCGATCGGCGGGGAGGCCAGCAGCACACCGGTCAGACCACCGAAGAGGAAGGTGACCAGGAAGCCGACCGTCCAGAGCATCGGCGTCTCGAAGCTCAGCGAGCCCTTCCACATGGTGCCGACCCAGTTGAAGAACTTCACACCGGTCGGGACCGCGATCAGGAAGGTCATGAAGGAGAAGAACGGCAGCAGCACCTGCCCGGTGACGTACATGTGGTGCGCCCACACCGTCACCGACAGACCGGCGATCGCGATGGTGGCCGCGATCAGGCCGGAGTAGCCGAACATCGGCTTGCGGCTGAAGACCGGGATGATCTCCGACACGATGCCGAAGAACGGCAGCGCGATGATGTACACCTCGGGGTGGCCGAAGAACCAGAACAGGTGTTGCCACAGCATCGCCCCGCCGTTGGCGGGATCGAATACGTGGGCCCCGAATTTTCGGTCCGCCTCCAGGGCGAACAGCGCGGCGGCCAGGACCGGGAAGGCCAGCAGGACCAGCACGGCGGTCAGCAGGACGTTCCAGACGAAGATCGACATCCGGAACATCGTCATGCCGGGGGCGCGCATGCAGATGATCGTGGTGATGAAGTTGACCGCACCGAGGATCGTGCCGAAGCCGGAGAAGGCCAGACCCATGATCCACATGTCGGCGCCGACGCCCGGCGAACGGACCGCGTCCGACAGCGGGGAGTAGGCGAACCAGCCGAAGTTGGCCGCGCCGTTCGGGGTCAGGAAGCCCGCCACCGCGATGGTCGAACCGAAGAGGTACAGCCAGTACGCGAACATGTTCAGACGCGGGAACGCCACGTCCGGGGCGCCGATCTGGAGCGGCATGATCCAGTTCGCGAAGCCGGCGAACAGCGGCGTCGCGAACATCAGCAGCATGATCGTGCCGTGCATCGTGAACGCCTGGTTGAACTGCTCGTTCGACAGGATCTGGGTCCCGGGACGAGCCAGCTCGGCGCGCATGACCAGCGCGAGGATGCCGCCGATCAGGAAGAAGGCGAACGACGTGCCCAGGTACAGGGTGCCGATCGTCTTGTGGTCGGTGGTGGTCAGCCACTTGATGATGGTCGAACCCGGCTTGCGGGTCCGCTGCGCCCCGACCGTGACGGCCCCGGCGCCCCCGCCGGCCGCGGCGGGCTCGTTGAGGATGGTCACTTCTCTTCACTTCCCATGGTCGTGATGCCGGAGGGCAACGCGCCGGTCTGGCCCTTGGCCCGGAGGTCCGCCAGGTGCTTGTCGTAGTCGGCGCGGTCGACGACCTTGACGTTGAACAGCATGCGCGAGTGGTCGGTGCCGCAGAGCTCCGCGCACTTGCCCATGTACTCGCCCTTGACGGTGGGGGTGACCTCGAACCGGTTCACCACGCCCGGCACGACGTCCATCTTCATCATGAAGTTGACGGGCCAGAAGTCGTGGATGACGTCACGCGAGGTCAGCCGGAACTGCACCGACTCGTCGACCGGCAGCCAGAGGGTCGGAACCTCCTTGGGCGTACCGACGTCGTACGCGGCGTCCTTGTTGGCCGGGTCGGGGTTCTCGGTGTTCTCGTAGTTGAACGCCCAGCTCCACTGGAAGCCGACCACGTTGACCGTGTGCTGCGGCTTCTCGGAGACGGCGATCAGCTTCGACTCGTCGCGGGCGACGAAGTAGAAGAGCACCGACACGATGATGATGGGGACCGCGGTGTAGAGCGCCTCGATGGGCACGTTGTACCGGGTCTGCGGGGGGACCTCCACGCCGGTGCGGCTGCGCCGGTGGAAGATCACGCTCCAGATGATCAGACCCCACATCAGTACGCCGACCACCAGAGCCGCGATCCAGGAGCCCTGCCACATCTGGAGGACCATCGGCCCTTCCTTGGTGACGGGGCTCGGGAGGCCAAGCCTGGGGAGGTCGTTGGCCGAGCAGCCGGTGGCGGTCGCGATGACGAGGCCCAGTGCCAGCGCCTGAGGCAGCTTCCGCCGCATCGTGCGCCGCGGCGAGCGGTCGGAGCCGTTGGGACTCACGTAGCGCCTTCCCGAAGTCTCGCCCGCCTTCGCGTCGCCCCGCGGAGGATTGTGAGCCTCCCCGGCGACCCGTCCACGGGCACGGTTTGAATGCTTATGCGGGCCAAACCCTACTCCAGCCTTATGCGCTCCTGACGGGCAGCCCCCGGTAACGCGCCGCCCGGTCGCCCGATCAGGCCCGGCAGGGGCTGCGCCGCAGGTCATCGTAGGCATTCGAGGTCCTTACGCCCGATCGGGGGATGACCTCGAACCACGCGGGTGACGGTCCGTCGGACGCGGACGAAGCGGACATTCGGGGTGATCGACTGACGGCCGGTAAGCGACGTCGTCGGACCGGAAAGCCTCCGGGTGTGTCGTTAAATGTGACCGTGTACTTCGATGCGGCCTCGACGGCCCCTCTGCACCCCGTCGCACGACAGGCGCTGACCGCCGCCCTGGACGAGGGCTGGGCCGATCCGGCCCGGCTGTACCGCTCCGGCCGGCAGGCCCGGATGCTGCTGGACGCCGCCCGCGAGACGGTGGCCGAGGCCCTGGGAGCCCGGGCGGACGAGATCGCCTTCACCGCGAGCGGGACGCAGGCGGTGCACCTGGGCATGCTGGGCGCGCTGGCCGGCCACCGGCGGCGCGGCGGCCACCTGGTGCACTCGGCGGTCGAGCACTCCAGCGTGCTGCACGTCGCCGAACGTCAGGAGGCGGGCGGCGGCACCGTCTCGGTGGCGCCGGTGGACCGCGCCGGCCGGGTCGACCCGGACGTGTTCGCCGCGCTGCTGCGCGCGGACACCGCGCTGGCCGTCCTGCAGAGCGCCAACCACGAGGTGGGGACGGTCCAGCCGGTCGGCGAGGTCGCCGGACACTGCCGCGAGGCCGGTGTCCCGCTGCTGGTCGACGCCGCGCAGAGCGTCGGGCGGGTGGACGTCCCGGCCGGCTGGTCGCTGCTGACCGCCAGCGCGCACAAGTGGGGCGGGCCGCCCGGCGTCGGGGTGCTGGCGGTGCGCAAGGGCGTCCGGTACGCCTCGCCGCTGCCGGCCGACGAACGCGAGGGCGGGCGGGTGCCCGGCTACGTCAACGTCCCGGCGATCGTCGCCGCGGCCGCCTCGCTGCGGGCCGTCCGGGCCGAGGCCGCGCGGGAGAACGCCCGGCTCCACGCGCTGGTGGAACGCATCCGGGCCCGGGTGCCGCAGCTGGTGCCCGAGGTGGAGGTGGTCGGCGACCCGGTGCGGCGGCTGCCGCACATCGTCACCTTCTCCTGCCTGTACGTGGACGGCGAGGTGCTGCTCACCGAACTGGACCGGGCGGGCTTCGCGGTCTCCTCCGGCTCCTCCTGCACCTCCTCCACCCTGACGCCGAGCCATGTGCTGGCCGCGATGGGGGTGCTCACCGAGGGGAACGTCCGGGTCTCGCTGCCGCCCGGGACGGCCGAGGCCGACGTCGAACGCTTCCTCACCGTGCTGCCGGAGCTGGTGGCGGGCGTCCGGGCGCCGTTCGGGCTGGACCTGTCGGCCCCGGAGCCGGAGCCGGCGGCCGGGCCCCTGCTGGTGATCGACGCGCTGGGCAAGCGCTGCCCGCTGCCGGTCATCGAGCTGGCGAAGCGGATCGGCGAGGTGCCGGAGGGCGGCACGGTCGCCGTGCTCGCGGACGACGAGGCGGCCCGGCTGGACATCCCGGCCTGGTGCGGGATGCGCGGCCAGGAGTACGCGGGCGAGGCCCCGGCCGCCGACTACGGCGGCGACCGGGGCTCGGCCTACCTCGTCGTCCGGCGGACTACTTGACCAGGTGCGCGCGGATGTCCGCGGCGGCCTCGGCGCCGTAGGCGCCCTCGAAGCGCTTCAGGAAGGCGGTCGGGCGCAGCTCGTACTCCTGGGTGCCGACGGTCTCGATCACCAGGGTGGCGAGCATGCAGCCGAGCTGGGCGGCGCGCTCCAGGTCGAGCTGCCAGGACAGGCCGGTCAGGAAGCCGGCCCGGAAGGCGTCGCCGACGCCGGTCGGGTCGACCTTCGCCTCCTCGGCGGCGCAGCCGACCAGGATCGCCGCCTCGCCCTTGCGCTCGATCCGCACGCCCTTGCTGCCCAGGGTGGTGATCCGGGTGCCGACCCGGGTGAGGATCTCCTCGGCGTCCCAGCCGGTCTTGCTCTCGATCAGCGCGGCCTCGTACTCGTTGGTGAAGAGGTACGCGGCGCCGTCGACGATGTCGCGGATGTCGTCGCCCTCCAGGCGGGCCAGCTGCTGGGAGGGGTCGGCGGCGAAGGCGAAGCCGCGGGTGCGGCACTCCTGGGTGTGGCGGACCATGCCCTGCGGGTCGTCGGCGCCGATCAGGACGAGGTCGAGGCCGCCGACGCGGTCGGCGATCGGCTTGAGCTCGATGTTGCGGGCCTCCGCCATGGCGCCGGTGTAGAACGAGGCGATCTGGTTGTGGTCCTCGTCCGTGGTGCACATGAAGCGGGCGGTGTGCCGGGTCTCGGAGATGTGGACGGAGTTGCAGTCCACGTTGTTGCGCTCCAGCCAGCTGCGGTACTCGGCGAAGTCCGCGCCGGCCGCGCCGACCAGGATCGGGCGCAGCCCGAGCACGCCCATGCCGAACGCGATGTTCGGCGCGACTCCGCCGCGGCGGATGTCCAGGGTGTCGACCAGGAAGGACAGCGACACGGTGTGCAGCTGCTCGGCGACGAGCTGGTCGGCGAACCGACCGGGGAACGTCATCAGATGGTCGGTGGCGATCGAGCCGGCGACGGCGATACGCACGGGAGGTCTCCTCAGGATGGCTGCGGGGCCAACGGGCAAGCACGGGTGAACCCACACACGGTACCGGGCTCGGGGCGGGCGGCAGCAAGACCGCCGCAATCCGCCGGCCCGCAGTGCCATCGTGGCACCCGTCACCGTCGAACGTGTACTACCTCCGGGTAGCACTGGTGGGTGGGCCGAACCCCGGCCTAGGGTCGGCAGCAGGGGCCCCGCCGAGCCGGGCGGGCCCCGTCGTCGACCGTGGCAGTGCGGCCACGGCCATGGATCGGAGCGATGCCCGATGATGCCCAGCCACGCCCCGCTGCCCGCCCTCCGGGCCGAAGCCGACGGCGAGAGCCTCGACGCGCTGGTGAGTTCGTCCCGGCGGCTGCGCCGGTTCTGGCCGCTGCTGGCGACCGGTCCCGAGCCGGCCGCGCCCGCCCGGGAGGGGTTCCGGGTGCCGTCCGACGCGCAGCGGCTGGTCGCCGGGATGGCCGAGTACGGCATGTGACCCGGCGCCCGCCCCGGCCCGGGGCGGGTGGAACCGAAGTGGAACCGGATCCGACCGGGTCACGTCACATCCGCGCGGAGCGGCCGAGCGGGCGGCACCGCTGAGCCCTCGGGAGGATGTGCAGATGGACCTGGAGACGATGCCCCGGCGCGGTCGGCGGGCGGTGGCCCTGGCGGGCCTGGCGCTGGCGGCGGTGGTGACGGTGGCCGGGTGCAACGGGGACGGCAAGACCTCGTCGGACTCGGCGGCGGGCGGTGCGGCCACGACCTCGGCGGGCGCGAGCGCCTCCCCGGAGGCCCCGGCGTCCTCCGGCGCCCCGTCCGCGCCGGCTCCGACGGCGAGCCCGTCGGCCACGTCGGACCAGCCCGGCCAGACGCCGCCGACCAAGTGGGCCCCCACCGCGGCCTCGCCCGCCCCGGGGCAGCCGTCGACGGCCGGTTCCGGGGGCACTCCCCCGGGCCCCGGGATCGCGGTGGGCGAGCCCGACCCGGCCGGGTCCGGGGCGCGCCCGGCGGTCTCCTACCGGGTGGACGGCAGCAACGGGCTGACCGTCTACTTCTTCGGCGGGGTCTGCCAGAAGTACGCGCTGAAGGCGGACGAGTCGCACCCCGGACGGGTGGACGTCAGGATCGTGGTGGCGGCGCCGGTGCAGCCCGGGCAGGTCTGCAACGCGCTGGCCAAGCGGCAGTCGGTGTCCGCCGATCTGCGCTCGCCGCTGGCCGGGCGGACGGTGACCGACCAGTCGAGCGGCCAGAACGTGCCGCTGGAGGCCGATCCGCACATGGGCCCGGACCCGGTCACTCCGGACGTCGCCGGCCAGTAGCCGCGACAACGGTGCGGAACGCGGAGGCGGCCCCGGGGATGATCCCCGGGGCCGCCTCCGTACTGCGGCTCGAACGAGCGTCGAGCGGTGCTGCCTAGCTGAACGAGTCGCCGCAGGCGCAGGAGCCGGTGGCGTTCGGGTTGTCGATCGTGAAGCCCTGCTTCTCGATGGTGTCGACGAAGTCGACGGTGGCGCCGCCCAGGTACGGGGCGCTCATCCGGTCGGTGACGACCTTGACACCGTCGAAGTCCTTGAGCACGTCGCCGTCGAGCGAGCGCTCGTCGAAGAACAGCTGGTAACGCAGGCCGGAGCAGCCACCGGGCTGGACGGCGACGCGAAGTGCGAGGTCGTCGCGGCCCTCCTGCTCCAGCAGGCCCTTGACCTTGGCCGCGGCGGCATCGGTAAGGAGGATGCCACTCTCGACGGTGGTCTCGTCCTGGACGGTCATCTGCTTTCTCCCGGTCTTTGACGACGGTTTGCCCCCAGTGCCAACCAACGGCCGTCCGGATTCATTTCCCGAACGGCGATTGTCTTCGTCGGCTTGCTGGTGGCGGAATTTCCGTGGGCCGGGTGTGCCACCCGCGTCCCCTACGCTCCCCATGCTCGCACAACCCGGGAGGGTGGGTCACCGCCCGAGCCGCGGAATCCGGGGAACCCGCCCCGGGCCGGGCCCGCGGACGCCAGGATGGTGGCCATGATCCTGCGCCAGGTCAGGGACACCGCCGCCGACGCGGAGGCCGTCCAGGAGCTTTCCCTCGCCGCGTTCGCCGATCCGGCCCTGCCCGGTCCGGCGCCCGCACGGACCCCGCTGCAGCTCGCCCGGACCAGACATCTGGCACGCACCGATCCGGAGGGCTGCTGGCTGGCGGAGAGCGGCGGGGAGCCGGTCGGCGCGGTGCTGTCGATGCGCCGGGAGGGCCTGTGGGCGCCGTCGCTGTTCGCGGTCCGGCCGCAGGCGCAGGGCAAGGGCGTCGGGCGGCTGCTGCTGGAACGGGCGGCGGCACACTCGCGGGGCTGCCTGCGCGGGATGGTCTGCGCGTCGGCGTCCCCGGCGGCGGCCCGCCGCTACCGGCTGGCCGGGTTCACCCTGCACCCGGCGATGCGGCTGACCGGGCGGGTGGACCGGGCCGGGCTGCTCGACCCGGGGGACATCCCGGTGCACCGGGGCGGCGCCGTCCACCGGCACCTGCTGGACTCGGTGGACCGGCGGCTGCGCGGGTCCGCGCACGGCCCGGACCACGAGCTGATGCTGGGCCACTTCGAGGAACTGCTGATCGCCGACGCGCTGGCCGGCAGCGGCTACTGCTACCGGGACGGCGGCGAGGTGAAGCTGCTGGCGGCCACCACCAAGCGGATCGCCGCCCGGCTGCTGCGCGAGGCGCTGGCCCGGGTGCCGGACGGGGTCGAGGCGCGCGTGGAGTTCCTGACCGCCGAGCAGGAGTGGGCGCTGGACGTCGGCCTGGAGGTGGGGCTGACCCCGCGGAGCCGGGGCTTCGTCGGGCTGCGCGGGATGCGGCCGCCGGCGCCGTACCTGCCGAGCGGCGCCTTCCTCTGAACCACGGGACGACGGAACGACTGGACGACTGGACGACGGGCCCCCCGCCGGCTGCCTGCTCCGGCGGGGGCCACGGGTCACCGGGGGCCGATCAGGCCATGGTGTCCAGGATCTCCCGGACCATGTCCATCGTCGTGCCCGGGTGCAGGAAGGCGAAGCGGGCGACCGTCTCGCCGTCCCAGCCGGTGGGGGTGACGAAGCCGATCTGGTCCGCGAGCAGCTGCTGCGACCAGCGGTAGTAGTCCTCGTTGGTCCAGCCCTTGCGCTTGAAGCAGACGGCCGAGAGCTGCGGGTCGAACAGCAGCTCCAGGTGGTCGGTGTCGCGGATGAGCTGGGCGGTGTCCCGGGCGAGCGTGAGGCCGGCCTCGATGGCGTCGGTGTAGGCCTGGGTGCCGTGGACGGCGAGGGAGAACCACAGCGGCAGGCCGCGGGCGCGCCGGGTGAGGTGGTAGGCGTAGTCGGTGGGGTTCCACTCGTCGCCCTCGGTGTGCAGGACGTCGAGGTAGGAGGCGTCCTGGGTGTGCACGGCCCGGGCGAGCTGCGGGTTGCGGTAGATCAGCGCGGCGCAGTCGAAGGGGGCGAACAGCCACTTGTGCGGGTCGACGACGAAGGAGTCGGCGTGCTCGATGCCGTTGTAGCGCTCGCGCACCGAGGGGGCGAACAGGCCCGCGCCGCCGTAGGCGCCGTCGACGTGGAACCAGAGGTCCCGCTCGCGGGCGACCTCGGCCAGGCCCTTGAGGTCGTCGACGATGCCCTCGTTGGTCGTCCCGGCCGTGCCCACGACCGCGATGACGGTCTCCGGGTTCGGGTCTGCGGCCAGCGCGGCGCGCAGCGCCTCGCCGGTGAACCGGCGGTTCACGGTGGGGACCTTGAAGGCCTCGACGCCGATGATGTTGAAGGTGTTCTTGACCGAGGAGTGGACCTGGTCGGCGACGGCGATCCGCAGCCGCGCCTCCGGCCCGACGCCAAGCTTGCGGCGGGCGGTGTCGCGGGCGACGACGAGGGCGGAGAGGTTGCCCGCGGAGCCGCCGGAGACGAAGGTGCCGCCGGCCGAGGCGGGCAGGCCGGCGCGGTCGGCGATCAGGCGCAGCACCTGGTTCTCGGCGGCGATCGCGCCGGCCGCCTCCAGCCAGGAGATGCCCTGCAGGGACGCGCAGGAGACCACCATGTCGAAGAGCAGCGCGGCCTTGGTCGGGGCGCACGGGATGAACGACAGGTAGCGCGGGCTGTCGGCGGAGATCACCGCGCGGGACAGCTCGTGGTCGTAGAGCTTGAGCACGTCGGCGGGGGCGTTGCCGTCCGCGTTCAGCAGACCGGCCAGCTGGGCGCGCAGGTGCTCGCCGTCACCGGGGTGGTCGAGCGGGACGGGGTCGTACTGCAGCCGGTCCCGCATGTAGTCGAAAACCAGGTCGACCAGTTCGTTGTCGGGCCGGTGCATGCGGTCGGGGGCTGCGGACACGGCTGTCCCTCTCGGCTGTGGGGTGTCGGGGGATGCCCGGTCGGCGGGGCGGTTCACCGCGTGGACCGGACGTGATCAGCGTAGGCAGCGGGAGGGGTTCGCCGCGCGTCGGAACCCGGCTGGTCAGGCAGCTTTCGGGCGTCTTCGGGCCGGTCCGCGCAGGATTCCTGCGCACCGGCCGGAGGGGGCCGGACGGGGGCCGGCGGGCTAGGGCGCGCCCTAGCCGATGAGCTGGGAGAGGACGACCGAGGAGCGGCTGCGCTGGACGCCGGGCTCGCGGCGGATGCGCTCGATGACGGCCTCCAGGTGCCGCATGTCGGCGGCGCGCAGGTGGACCAGGGCGTCCGGGTCGCCGGTGACCGTCCAGGCGGCGACCACCTCGGGGAACTGGCGCAGGCTGGCGAGGATCTCCTCGGGGGCGGTCCGCTCGCGGCAGTAGACCTCGACGAAGGCCTCGGTCTGCCAGCCGAGCACCGACGGGTCGAGCACCACGGTGAAGCCCCGCACCACGCCGCGCGCCCGCAGCCGGTCGATCCGGCGGCGCACGGCGGTGGCGGAGAGGTTGACCTGGAGGCCGATCTCGGCGTACGAGGCGCGGCCGTCGCGGCCGAGCCGGGCGAGCAGGAGCCGGTCGGTCTCGTCCAGGTCGGTCCCGACCACCTCGTGCGCTCGGCTGCTGGTCATCGGTGCGGGGCTCCACGGGTCGTACGGGTCGGTTGCGGCCTCGGGCGGCGGGCCCTCGGACGGAGGGCGGTAGGGGCGGCTGCCGAAACGGTTCGCCAACCATTCTGGCGGATGTCAGGAGCGAGTTCACCGCTGGCAGATGACGGCCGGTGGTCCGTCGGTGGTCCGCCGCCGGTCGGCAGCCGGTCCGCCGTCAGTCCGGCGTCAGTCCGCCGTCAGTCGGCCAGCAGGACGATCTTGCCCCGGGTGCGGCCCTCGGCGCTGAGCGCCTGGGCGGAGGCCGCCTGGGAGAGCGGGAAGGTGGAGGCGACGGTGACGGTCAGCCGGCCGTCGTCGGCCAGCGCAGCCAGTTCGGCGAGGTCCGCGGCGTCCGGGCGGACCCAGACGTAGTGGCCGCCGAGGGCCTTCACCCCGAAGTCGGTGATCGAGGCGATCCGGCTCTGGTCCGCCACCAGGCTCGCCGAGAGCGGGACGGCGCCGTGGCCGACCAGGTCGAGGGCCGCGTCGATCCCGCCCGGGGCGAGCGCCCGGACCCGGTCGGCCAGGCCCTCGCCGTAGAGCACCGGCTCGGCGCCGAGGCCGCGCAGGTAGTCGTGGTTGCGCTCGCCCGCGGTGCCGATCACCCGGGCTCCGAGGGCCCGGGCGATCTGGACGGCCAGGTGCCCGACCCCGCCGGCCGCGGCGTGCACCAGCAGGGTCTCCCCCGCCCGCAGCCGCAGTGCCTTGAGGCTCTGCAGCGCGGTGAGCCCGGCCAGCGGCAGGCCGCCGGCCTGGGCCCAGTCCAGTGCGGCCGGCTTGCGGGCGAGGGTGCGGACCGGGGCGGAGACGAGTTCGGCGTAGGTGCCGTGCTCGACGGTGTCCTTGCGGACGTAGCCGTAGACCTCGTCGCCGGGCGCGAACTCGGTGACGCCGCCGCCGACGGCGCGGACCACGCCGGCCAGGTCCCAGCCCATGACGAGCGGGAAGTGCGCGTCCAGCAGGCCGTCCAGGGCGCCGTCCCGGATCTTCCAGTCCACCGGGTTCACCCCGGCCGCCCGCATCCGCACCAGGACCGAGTCCGGACCGACCTTGGGGTCGGGCAGGTCGGTGTACTCGACGACTTCGGGGCCGCCGTAGCGGTTGATCGCGATTGCCTTCATGGCCTCAGCCATACCCGGGCCCGGCCGGATATCGATTCGGCCACGCGAGGACCACCCCAAAACGGTCATCCGGTTCCGCCAGGGTCCGATTCGGCGAGCGGTTCTCGTCACATCGACAGGATGGCCATCGTCACTCTGACACCAACCGGTTATCATAGATAGCGTCAGATAGACGAAAAGGCTTCAGGCTTGATCGGCCGCACAGAAGGGCACCCGCCCGTGACCACCACCATCACCGAGACCCACGGCGTCGACCCCACTCCGACGCCGCTCGCTCTGCTGCTGCTCGGCCGCGAGGCCGACCCGAACAGCGAGCGCGGCGTCGAGTGCCCCGGCGACCTCCCCCCGGCCTCCGACCCGAACCTCGTCGAGCGCGCCCGCGCCGCCAAGGCCGCGCTCGGTGACCGCGTCTTCATCCTCGGACACCACTACCAGCGCGACGAGGTGATCGAGTTCGCCGACGTCACCGGCGACTCCTTCAAGCTCGCGCGGGACGCGGCGGCCCGCCCGGAGGCCGAGTACATCGTCTTCTGCGGCGTGCACTTCATGGCCGAGTCCGCCGACATCCTGACCGGCGACGCCCAGCAGGTCGTCCTCCCGGACCTCGCGGCCGGCTGCTCGATGGCCGACATGGCCACCGCCGAGCAGGTCGCCGAGTGCTGGGACGTGCTGACCGACGCCGGCATAGCCGACGTCACCGTCCCGGTCTCGTACATGAACTCCTCCGCCGACATCAAGGCCTTCACCGGCAAGCACGGCGGCACCATCTGCACCTCCTCCAACGCCGAACGCGCCCTGGAGTGGGCCTTCGAGCAGGGCCAGAAGGTCCTGTTCCTGCCCGACCAGCACCTCGGCCGCAACACCGCGGTGCGCGATCTGGGCCTCTCGCTGGACGACTGCGTCCTGTACAACCCGCACAAGCCGAACGGCGGCCTGACCGCCGAGCAGCTGCGGGACGCCAAGATGATCCTGTGGCGCGGCCACTGCTCGGTGCACGGCCGGTTCAGCGTGGACTCGGTGAACGACGTGCGCGAGCGGATCCCCGGCGTCACCGTGCTGGTGCACCCCGAGTGCAAGCACGAGGTCGTCTCGGCCGCCGACATGGTGGGCTCGACCGAGTACATCATCAAGGCGCTGGACGCCGCCGAGCCCGGCTCCAAGTGGGCCATCGGCACCGAGCTGAACCTGGTCCGCCGCCTGGCCAAGGCCCACCCGGACAAGGAGATCGTCTTCCTGGACCGGACGGTCTGCTTCTGCTCCACCATGAACCGGATCGACCTGCCGCACCTCGTCTGGGCGCTGGAGTCGCTGGTCGAGGGCCGGGTGCCGAACGTGATCACCGTCGACCCGGAGACCGAGAAGTACGCCAAGGCGGCGCTGGACCGGATGCTGGCCCTGCCGTAGCCGGCCCGGCCGCCGGGACACGACGAAGGGCGGGTCCCCTCCCACCGGAGGGGACCCGCCCTTTCGTCTGGCACCGGCCGCGGCGGCTACTCGGGGTAGCCCGGGATCACACCCTCGCCGTCGGCCATCAACATCTCGCGGACCTCGTCGATCGTCGCCTCGGCGCTCGGCAGGATCAGCTCGGACGGCGCCAGTGAATCCAGCGGCACCGGAGTGCCGAACTGCTTCACCGCGTCCAGCAGCTTGCCGTAGGCCCGACGGAAGTGCTCCTCGTCCCCCGACTCCACTGCGGTGACGAGCTCGGCGTCGAGCTCGTTGAGCAGGTTCAGGTGGGACTCGCCCACCTCGTACTGCCCCTCACCCATGACCCTCATGATCATGCCGTGCGTCTCCCTGGTTCGTGGGATGGAGCTCAGATCACTTGTTGTAGTTGATGCGCGGGGTGTCCTGCTGCGGCTGGGCCTGCGGCTGCTGCGAATTGCCCTGCTCGATCGCGGCCGGACCGGAGGACGGGCCCCCCAGCTCGGCCTTCATCCGGGCCAGCTCCAGCTCGACGTCGGTGCCGCCGGCCACCCGCTCCAGCTCGGCCTCGATGTCGTCCTTGCGGCCGAGACCGCTGGAGTCGTCGAGCGCACCGGACGCCAGCAGCTCGTCGATCGCACCGGCCCGGGCCTGCATCTGGGCCGTCTTGTCCTCGGCCCGCTGGATGGCCAGGCCGACGTCGCCCATCTCCTCCGAGATCCCGGAGAAGGACTCGGCGATGCGGGTCTGCGCCTGAGCGGCGGTGTAGGTGGCCTTGATGGTCTCCTTCTTGGTGCGGAAGGCGTCCACCTTGGCCTGCAGCCGCTGGGAGGCGAGCGTGAGCTTCTCCTCCTCGCCCTGGAGGGCCTGGTACTGCGTCTCCAGGTCGGTGATCTGGGACTGCATGTTGGCCCGGCGGGTCAGCGCCTCGCGCGCGAGGTCCTCGCGGCCCAGGGACAGCGCCTTGCGGCCCTGGTCCTCGTACTTCGCCGACTGCTGCTGGAGCTGGGTCAGCTGGAGTTCCAGGCGCTTGCGCGAGGTCGCGACGTCCGCGACGCCACGCCGTACCTTCTGCAGCAGTTCGAGCTGCTTCTGGTAGGAGTAGTCGAGCGTCTCTCGGGGATCCTCCGCCCGGTCCAAGGCCTTGTTCGCCTTGGAGCGGAAGATCAACCCCATACGCTTCATGATTCCGTCGCTCATGGGCCTCGGGTGCCCCCTTCTCCGGCCTGCGGTCTCTATCTCGATACCAGACACGACGAGTGTATGTGCAGCGAGCCCGTCGCCGCAGTGCACCTGCCTGCTACAAGACTGCTACAGCGACCAGCGGAGTTCCTCCTCCCCCGGGTGGATCCGCCTCTCATCCCCTCCATAGTCCATCCGATTGATCCCCTACGGGAAGGGGCCGGGAAACCCCGGCGGGCGCCGACCTCGCGGATTGATACGCGTTTGGGTCCGAGGGGACCCCGAGAAGCCGCCCGGCACCCCGTACGCTGGTGGTGTGTTCCGACGCCGTTCAGATGATGCAGCCGCCTCCGCCACCGTGCTGGAGAAGCCGGACGAGACCCGCCACCCCCAGGCCAAGAAGGGCCGGCCAACGCCCAAGCGCAGTGAGGCCGAGGCCAACCGGCGCACCCGGGTGACGGTGCCCAAGGACCGCAAGGAGGCCGCCCGCCAGGCCCGCGAGCGGATGCGCTCCGAGCGCGAGAAGCAGCGCACCGCGCTGCTGGAGGGCGACGAGCGCCACCTGCCGGCCCGTGACAAGGGCCCGGTGCGCAAGTTCGCCCGCGACTACGTGGACGCCCGCTGGTCGCTCGCCGAGTTCTTCCTGCCCGCCGCCGTGGTCATCCTGGTGCTGAGCATCATCAAGGTGCCCGCCATCCAGCTGCTGTCCACGCTGCTGTTCCTGCTGTTCTTCGTGCTGGTGATCCTGGACTTCGTCCGCCTCGGCTTCGGTCTGCGCAAGCAGTTCGCCGAGCGCTTCGCCGGCCAGAACACCCGCGGCGCGGTCGCCTACGGCCTGATGCGCATCCTGCAGATGCGCCGGCTGCGACTGCCCAAGCCGCAGGTGCGGCGCGGAGAGAAGCCCTGACCGCCGAACCGGTGGACTCCGGCTGGGCCCCCCCTTCCTGGGAGGGGCCCGGCCTGTACGCGTTGCCGGGGCAGGGGGACGGCGGCCACGACCGGATCGGCCAGGAGCGCCGGCTGCCCTCGCGCAGCGGCTCCTTCGCCGGCGGTACCGGCGCCTGGCTGGACCGGCTCGGCGGACTGCGCAACTTCGTCCGCCAGGAACTGGTCTCCCGGCAGCTCGCCGAGCAGCTGGCCGGCCGCACCGCGCAGCGCGTCCTCGACATCGGCTGCGGCCAGGGCACCCAGGCGCTGCGCCTGGCCCGGGCCGGCCACTACGTCACCGGCATCGACTCCGACCCGGTCGCGCTCGGCGTCGCCCAGGGGGCGCTCGCCGAGGAACCGCCGGAGGTTGCCGGCCGGCTGCAACTGCTCAGCGGCGACGCCCACCAGTGCGGGCGCTGGTTCGGCCCGCGCAGCTTCGACGTGGTGCTCTGCCACGGCGTCCTGATGTACCTGCCCGCCCCCGACCCGATGATCGCCTCGCTGGCCCGGCTGCTGGCCCCGGGCGGGCTGCTCTCGCTGCTGGTCCGCAACCGCGACGCGCTCGCCCTGCGGCCCGCCGCCGCCGGGGACTGGCGGGCCGCCCTGCACGCCTTCGAGAGCGACCGGTACTACAACCGGCTCGGGCTGGCCGCCCGCGCCGACCGCCTCGCCGACCTCACCGTCACCCTCTCCGAGGTGTCGGTGCCGCTGAAGCACTGGTACGGCGTACGGGTCTTCACCGACAACGCGCCCGACGACGCGACCCCGCCGGTGGACGGGCGGCAGCTCGCCCAGCTGCTGGAGGCCGAGGACCGGGCCGGCCGCACCGACCCGTACCGGCAGGTCGCCGCGCTGCTGCACGTGGTCGGCGCCAAGTAGCGGCCCCGCGACGGCGGTTACGCCTCGTGCAGGCTCATCGAGTAGATCACCCGGTCGTCGTCCAGCAGGACCGCCGTGTCGATGCCGTCCTCGGCGAGCTGCTTCCAGGACTCCCCGATCCAGGTCTCGGCGTCCCCCTGACCGGCGAACTCCTCCTGAGCGCCCTCCGGCACCACCGCGGTGCCGTCCGCCTTCTCGTACCGCCACGTCCAGACCATGCCCGGCTCCTCCCACCGACGACGCTGCCTGCGTGCTGCGCACCTTAGCCTGCCCGGCCCGATCTTCCGTATGCCTGGCCGGACGGTCCGGATGCCCGGTCGGGCAGGATGGGCGGCATGGCGATCCACCACCCGCTCCCCCGCACGCTGCTGCTCGGCGGCGCCCGCTCCGGCAAGTCCACCCGGGCCGAGCAGCTGCTCGCCGACCACCCGGACGTCCTGTACGTGGCCACCGGCGGCGCCCGGGACGGCGACGCCGAGTGGGCCCAGCGGGTCGCGCTGCACCGCGAGCGGCGGCCGGCGAGCTGGCGCACCGCCGAGACCTGCGACCTGGAGGCCGTGCTGGCCGACCGGACCGACCCGGCGCCGGTGCTGGTCGACTGCCTGGCGCTGTGGCTGACCGCCGTGATGGACGAGTGCGGCGCCTGGGACGACGCGGTCTGGGCTACGGGTGGGGAGGCCGCCGTCCAACGGCGCTGCGAGGCCCTGGCGCGGGCCTGGGCGGCCACCGGGCGCACGGCCGTCGCGGTCAGCAACGAGGTCGGGATGGGCGTCGTCCCGGCGACCGCCGCCGGCCGGCGCTTCCGCGACACCCTGGGCCGGCTGAACATGGCCGTGGCGGACGCCTCCGAGCGTGTGCTGCTGGTCGTGGCCGGGCAGGTTCTGACCGTCAAGCCAGCCGCCGCCTGAACATCTGCGGCGTGTAGCCTTCCGGACGATGGACACGACCGTGGATCTCGATACGTTCTCCTCGCTCGTCGAGCGCCCCGACGAGAGCGCCCGACGGGCCGCCGAGGAACGCTGGCAGGAGGCCGGCCGGCCGCGCGGCGGGCTCGGCAAGCTGGAGGAGCTGGGCAGCTGGCTGTCGTCCGTACAGGGGCGATCCCCCGTGCGGCCGGTGTCGGCCCCCAAGGTGCTGCTGTTCGCCGCCGACCACGGCGTGGCCGCGCTCGGGGTGTCCCGGCTGCCCGCCAAGGGCGGCACCGCCGCGCGGGTGCGCGCCGTCCTGGACGGCACCGCGCCGGTCACCCGGCTGGCCCGGCGCTACGGCGCCGAGGTGCGGGTCGTCGACGTCGCGGTGGACGCCGACCCCGCCGACTTCCCGGACGACGTGGTCACCCACCGGATCCGGCGCGGCTCCGGCCGGATCGACGTCGAGGACGCGCTCACCCCCGAGGAGACCGCGCGGGCCTTCCGGGCCGGCATGGCCGTCGCCGACGAGGAGGCCGACGCCGGCACCGACCTGGTGCTGCTCGGCGACCTCGGCGTCGGCGCCACCACCGTCGCCGCCGTCCTGGTCGGCGCGCTGTGCGGAACGGACGCGGCCGCCGTCACCGGGCGCGGCTCGGGCGTCGACGACCGGGTCTGGATGGTCAAGTGCGCCACCATCCGCGACTCCCTGCGGCGGGCCCGGCCCGTCCTCGGCGACCAGCTGGCGCTGCTCGGCGCCACCGGCGGGGCCGACTTCGCGGCGATCACCGGCTTCCTGCTCCAGGCCGCGGCGCGACGGCTCCCGGTGGTGCTGGACGGCGTCGTCTCGGCGGCCTGCGCGCTGGTCGCGCAGCGGATCGCCTTCCGGGCGCCGGAGTGGTGGCGGGCCGGGCAGTCGAGCGGCGAGCCCGCCCAGGCCAAGGCCTACGACCGCCTCACCCTGACGCCGTTGCAGGACCAGGGGATCACCATGGGCGAGGGCCTCGGCGCGCTGCTGGCCCTACCTCTGCTCCAGGCCGCGGGCGACGCGCTCGCGGACGAGGCCCCGCGGCCGTTCGTGCCGTCGGCGCCGAAGGAGCAGCCGAAGCTGCCGTCGGCGGCGGACCTGCTGCGGCGGCTGTAGGAACCCGCAGCAACCCGTGGCACCAGGATCATGGGCGCCCCGTCCGGCACATCGGACGGGGCGCTTCCGTTCGGAGGGAAACACGTCGTGCAGGGCGCCAGTTGGGCCGAGGGGCTCCGGTTCGGGTTCGGGACGCTGTCCGTGCTGCGGGTGCGGGTGGAGCGGTGGGACCGGGCCGCGGCGGCGCGGGCGATGACGGCGGCCCCGGTGGTGGGGCTGGTGCTCGGCGCGGCGGGCGCCGGGGCGGGGGCGCTGGTGGCCTGGCGGGCCGGCGGGCTGCTCGGGGCGGTGGCGGCGGTGGGGGTGCTGGCCGCGCTCACCCGGGGGCTGCACCTGGACGGTCTGGCGGACGTGGCCGACGGCCTGGGCAGCGGGAAACCGGCCGAGGACGCGCTGCGCATCATGAAGCAGTCCGACATCGGCCCGTTCGGCGTCCTGACCCTCGTTCTCGTGCTGCTGGCCCAGATCGCGGCGCTGGCCGGACAGTTCGCCGAGTCGACCACGCGCGGCGCGCTCGCGGTGCTGGCGTCGGCGGTGACCGCGCGGTGCGCGCTCGCCTGGGGCTGCCTGCGGTCGGTGCCGGCCGCCCGGCCGGGCGGCCTGGGCGCGATGGTGGCGGGCACCGTGGCACCCGCCGGAGCGGTCGCGGGGACGGCCGCCGCAGCGCTCGCCCTGGCCGCACTCGGACTGTTTGACGGATCGTCAATCCTCCGCCTCCCCCTGTCCGTTGTGCTCGGCGTCGGCTGCGCCCAGCTGCTGCTCCGGCGCTGCGTACGGCGGTTCGACGGAATCACCGGGGACGTGCTCGGCGCGATGGCGGAAACCGCCGCGACCGCCTCGCTGTTCGCCCTGGCGTTGCTCGGCTGATACCGGGCGGCGCGTGATCCCACCATGCGGACTACCATGCGGGGAGCACCGCAGCCCTGCACCGTCGCAGGTCCTGCCCGCCCGGCGTGACCCGAGGAGCCGGGGCCTCTGGTGTGCGTGGCCGCGACCTGCGCGGGTGCGCGCGCCAGGGGGCCCGGACCCGGAGCGTGCCGGGCGGTCCGGCCTGCGACGGCGGGTTGCGCCGGTGCGGCAGCCTCGCCGCAACCGGCCGTGGACCGCGAAAGAACAGGACGCATTACGTGACTGCATTGTCTGTGAGCACCTCCTCCGCCGCCTCGCTGCGCGCGGACGCCCTGGTGGTCGGTGTCGCCAAGGGCCCCAAGGGCATCGTGCTGGCCCCCGGCTCCGAGGCCGTGAACGAGGCGTTCGAGGGCAAGCTGACCGAGGTCCTCAGCACCCTGGGCGCGACCGGCGCCGAGGGCGAGGCCGTCAAGGTGCCCTCCCCCGCCGGCCTGAAGGCCGCGCTCGTGCTCGCGGTCGGCCTCGGCGAGGCCGCCGAGGCCGGCTACCAGCTGGAGGCGCTGCGCCGCGCCGCTGGTGTCGCCGCCCGCACCCTGGCCGGCGCCAAGAAGGCCGCGCTGGCCCTGCCGACCGAGTCCGCGGACGAGGTCGAGGCCGTCGCGCTGGGCGGCCTGCTCGGCTCGTACGCCTTCGGCACCTACAAGGCCGACGGCAGCGGCAAGGAGCCGGTCGGCGAGCTGGTCGTGCTGGCCCCCCGCAAGGGCAGCAAGGACGCCAAGGCGGCCGTGGAGCGCGCCGCCGCGGTCGGCGAGGAGATGAACCGGGCCCGTGACCTGGTCAACACCGCGCCGAACGACCTGAACCCGAAGAGCTTCGCCGCGATCGCCCAGGCGGCCGGCAAGGAGCACGGCCTCAAGGTCGAGGTGCTGGACGAGAAGGCGCTGCTCAAGGGCGGCTTCGGCGGCCTGCTGGGCGTCGGCAACGGCTCGGCCAACCCGCCGCGGCTGGTGAAGGTGGCCTACACCCACCCGAAGGCGAAGGCCACGCTGGCCTTCATCGGCAAGGGCATCACCTACGACTCGGGCGGCATCTCGCTGAAGCCGGCCGGCCACAACGAGACCATGAAGTGCGACATGGCCGGCGCCGCCGCCGTGTTCGCCGCCGTGGTGGCCGCCAAGCGCCTGGGCCTGGCCGTCAACGTGACCGGCTGGCTGGCGCTGGCCGAGAACATGCCGTCCGGCTCCGCCACCCGCCCCGGCGACGTGCTGCGCATGTACGGCGGCAAGACCGTCGAGGTGCTGAACACCGACGCCGAGGGCCGTCTGGTGCTGGCCGACGCGATCGTGCGCGCCGGCGAGGAGAACCCGGACGTCATCGTCGACGTGGCGACCCTGACCGGCGCCATGGTGCTGGCCCTGGGCAACCGCACCTTCGGTGTGATGTCCAACAACGACGAGCTGCGCGAGACCCTGCACACCGTCTCGGGCGAGGTCGGCGAGCAGTCCTGGCCGATGCCGCTGCCGGCCGAGCTGCGCAAGGGCATGACCGAGTCGACCATCGCCGACCTGGCGAACATGGGCGAGCGGATGGGCGGCGGCCTGGTGGCCGGCCTGTTCCTGAAGGAGTTCGTGGCCGAGGGCATCGACTGGGCGCACCTGGACATCGCCGGCCCGGCGTTCCACGAGAGCGCGCCGTTCGGCTACACCCCGAAGGGCGGCACCGCGAGCGCGGTGCGCACCCTGGTCCGGTTCGCCGAGCAGACCGCGGCGGGCAACAAGGCCTGATCAGGCACCGAGTCGACGGGGGTCCGGCGCGCGTGCGCCGGGCCCCCGTCGGCGTTCGCGCGCCGGCGCCGGTTACCCGCGAGTAGGCCGGGACCCCGCCCCGCACCTCTGTTCGCTGCGGGCGAAACTTTGTTCCACCCTGCGGAAGACATGGCGCCGCAGGGCTGCGCCGACGCCCGTCCGGCGGCTGTCAACCCCGCGTTGAGCTGCAATGATGCCCTTCCGTCGGGGGTATTCCCGCCCCGGTGACCGCTCTGTGGGACACCCCTGGGGTGGACCCGGACATCAGCCACCGCGAACAAGTGCGAAGATGTATTTCCGGCACGACTGGGCGCCTCACAAAGGCTTCCGACCCACCGGACCGCGACCGGCCCGGCGACCCACCCCATTGCATGGAGGACGTGACGTGGCGAACGACGCCAGCACCGTTTTCGACGTAGTCATTCTCGGAGGCGGAAGCGGCGGTTACGCCGCGGCGCTCCGCGCCGCTCAGCTGGGCCTGAGCGTCGCCCTGGTCGAGAAGGGGGAGCTGGGCGGCACCTGCCTGCACCGCGGCTGCATCCCGACCAAGGCTCTGCTGCACGCCGCCGAGATCGCGGACGAGACGAAGGAGGCCGCCGAGTTCGGCGTTCTGGCCACCTTCCAGGGCATCGACATCAACGGCGTCCACAAGTACAAGGACGACGTCATCGCCGGCCTGTACAAGGGCCTCCAGGGCCTGGTCGCCTCCCGCAAGGTCACCTTCATCCAGGGCGCGGGCAAGCTCTCCTCGCAGACCTCGGTGGACGTCAACGGCCAGCGCATCGAGGGCCGCCACATCGTCCTGGCCACCGGCTCCGTGCCGCGCTCGATCCCGGGCCTGGAGATCGACGGCAACCGCGTGATCTCCTCGGACCACGCCCTCAAGCTCGACCGCATCCCGAAGTCGGCCGTCATCCTCGGCGGCGGCGTGATCGGCGTCGAGTTCGCCTCGGTCTGGAAGTCCTTCGGCGTCGAGGTCACCATCGTCGAGGCGCTGCCGCACCTCGTCCCGCTGGAGGACGAGAACTCCTCCAAGCTGCTGGAGCGCGCGTTCCGCAAGCGCGGCATCAAGTTCGAGCTGAAGGCCCGCTTCTCGGGCGTCGAGTACACCGAGGCCGGTGTCCGCGTCTCCACCGAGAACGGCAAGCAGATCGACGCCGACCTGCTGCTCGTCGCCATCGGCCGCGGCCCGGTCTCGTCCGGCCTCGGCTACGAGGAGAACGGCGTCGCGATGGACCGCGGCTACGTCCTGGTCGACGAGTACATGCGCACCAACGTGCCCACCATCTCGGCCGTCGGCGACCTCGCCCCGACCCTGCAGCTGGCCCACGTCGGCTTCGCCGAGGGCATCCTGGTCGCCGAGCGCCTGGCCGGCCTCAAGCCGGTGCCGATCGACTACGACGGCGTCCCGCGCGTGACCTACTCCAACCCCGAGGTGGCCTCCGTCGGCATCTCCGAGGCCAAGGCCGTCGAGCTGTACGGCAAGGAGAAGGTCGTCACCCTCAAGTACAACCTGGCCGGCAACGGCAAGAGCAAGATCCTGAAGACCGCCGGCGAGATCAAGCTCGTCCAGGTCAAGGACGGCGCCGTGGTCGGCGTCCACATGGTCGGCGCCCGCATGGGCGAGCAGGTCGGCGAAGCTCAGCTGATCTACAACTGGGAGGCCCTGCCGGCCGAGGTCGCGCAGCTCATCCACGCGCACCCGACCCAGTCCGAGGCCCTGGGCGAGGCGCACCTGGCGCTGGCCGGCAAGCCGCTGCACGCGCACGACTGATCACGCCACCACCCCCCATTTCCAGTACGCAAGACTTGATAGGAGTCGCTGAAACCATGGCGGTCTCAGTAACACTGCCCGCGCTGGGCGAGAGCGTTTCCGAGGGCACCGTCACCCGTTGGCTGAAGGCCGAGGGTGAGCGTGTCGAGGTCGACGAGCCGCTGCTCGAGGTGTCGACCGACAAGGTCGACACCGAGATCCCGTCGCCGGCCTCCGGCATCCTGGCCTCGATCAAGGTCGGCGAGGACGAGACCGTCGACGTCGGCGCCGAGCTGGCGATCATCGACGACGGCTCCGGTGCCCCGGTCGCCGCTGCGGCCCCGGTCGCCGAGGCCGCGCCCGTCGCCGCCCCGGCCCCGGTCGTGGAGGCGCCCGCCGCCCCCGCCCCGGTCGCCGCTGCCGCCCCGGCGGCTCCGGCTGCCGCTCCGGCTGCCGACGCCACCCCGGTCCTGCTGCCCGCGCTGGGCGAGTCGGTCACCGAGGGCACCGTCACCCGTTGGCTGAAGGCCGAGGGCGAGACGGTCGAGGTCGACGAGCCGCTGCTCGAGGTCTCCACCGACAAGGTCGACACCGAGATCCCGTCGCCGATCGCCGGTGTC
The DNA here is from genome assembly GCF_040685395.1 of Kitasatospora sp. NPDC088779. Lineage (NCBI taxonomy): Bacteria > Bacillati > Actinomycetota > Actinomycetes > Kitasatosporales > Streptomycetaceae > Kitasatospora > Kitasatospora sp. NPDC088779. The sequence goes on from NZ_JBFBHW010000011.1 coordinate 159,483, forward strand.
GTGGTGAAGATCCTGGTCGGCGAGGACGAGACCGCCGAGGTCGGCGCCCAGCTCGCGCTGATCGGTGCCGCGGGTGCCGTCGCCGCCGCCCCGGCCCCGGTCGCCGCCCCGGCCCCCGTGGCTGCCCCGGCTCCGGTCGCCGCTCCGGCTCCGGTGGCCGCTCCGGCTGCCCCGGCCCCCGTCGCTCCGGCCGCGCCGGCTCCGGTCGCCGCCGCGCCGGCCCCGGTGGCCCCGGCCGCGCCCGCTCCGGTCGCCGCTCCGGCTCCCGTCGCCCCGGCCGCGCCGGCTGCCCCGGTGGCCGACGCCGGTGACGCCTACGTCACCCCGCTGGTGCGCAAGCTCGCCGCCGAGCACGGTGTCGAGCTGTCCTCCGTCGCCGGTACCGGCGTCGGCGGCCGCATCCGCAAGCAGGACGTCGTCGCCGCCGCGGAGGCCGCCAAGGCCGCCCCGGCCCCGGTCGCCGCCGCCGCTCCGGCCGCTGCGCCGAAGGCCGCCGCCGCGCCGTCCGCCCTGCGCGGCCAGACGGTCAAGATGACCCGCATGCGCAAGGTCATCGGCGACAACATGCTGAAGGCCCTGCACGAGCAGGCCCAGCTGACCAGCGTGGTCGAGGTGGACGTCACCAAGATCATGTCGCTGCGCGGCAAGGCCAAGGAGGGCTTCCTCGCCCGCGAGGGCGTCAAGCTGTCCCCGATGCCGTTCTTCGTCAAGGCCGCCGCCCAGGCGCTGAAGACCCACGCGGTCGTCAACGCCCGGATCAACGAGGCCGAGGGCACCATCACCTACTTCGACACCGAGAACATCGGTATCGCGGTGGACTCCGAGAAGGGTCTGATGACCCCGGTCATCAAGGGTGCGGGCGACCTCAACATCGCCGGCATCTCGAAGAAGACCGCCGAGCTGGCCGCCAAGGTCCGCGACAGCAAGATCACCCCGGACGAGCTGTCCGGCGCCACCTTCACCATCAGCAACACCGGCTCGCGCGGTGCGCTGTTCGACACCGTGATCGTGCCGCCGAACCAGGTCGCCATCCTGGGCATCGGTGCCACCGTCAAGCGCCCGGTGGTCATCGAGGCCGACGGCGGCACCGCCATCGGCATCCGTGACATGACCTACCTGTCGCTCTCCTACGACCACCGCCTGGTGGACGGCGCCGACGCCGCCCGCTACCTGGTCGCGGTCAAGGAGATCCTGGAGGCCGGCGAGTTCGAGGTCGAGCTCGGCCTGTAAGGCACTGCCGGTCCGCGGTTTCGGCTGCACGGAGCCCCGCGTCGTCCCTGGACGGCGCGGGGCTCCGCCGTTGCCCGGGCCCGCCTGCTGTCCGCCTGCTTCCGGCCGCGTCCGGTTGTCTCGGGCCGCGCCTGGCTGCGTCGAACATCACCAGCGTTTCGCCGGGCCATGGCATGCGCGGGGGCTTGCGAACGGGGATGCTGGAGCGGTGATGGACGAGACCGACTTCTGGCAGATGATCGACGAGACCCGGGAGGACGCCGACGGCGATCCGGACGAGCAGGCCGACCGGCTGGTGGAACGGCTGGTCCAGCTGACCCCGGACGACGTCATCGACTTCGCCCGGCTGTTCGAGGCCCGGTTCCAGCGGGCCTACCGCCACGACCTCTGGGGCGCCGCCTACCTGCTGCTGGACGGCGCCTCCGACGACACCTTCGACTACTTCCGCTGCTGGCTGATCGGCCAGGGCCGGGACGTCTTCGAGGGCGCCCTGTTCGAGCCTGACGACCTGGCGGACCTGCTGCCCGAGTTCGACGAGGAGGAGGACGGCGAGGCCGAGGACCTCGGCTACGCCGCCGACGAGGCGTACGAACAGCTGACCGGACTTCCGCTGCCCGAGGTGGGCGGGCGGCAGTCCGGCCGACCGGCCGGGGCCGCGCTGGACTTCGACGACCCGGACGTCATGGCGAAACGGTTTCCCAAGCTCTGGGAGCGCTACGGGGATTAGGACGCGTCAGACACGCCCACGGCATGAGCGGGGCCGGACGCGTCAGGCGGTGCTGCCGCCGCCGGACGTGCCGTCCTGCTTGACGCCCTTGAGGATCTGGTCCAGCACGGACGCGTCCGGCGCGCTCGGGGTGTCGTCCACCCCGCCCTCGAACACCACGAAGCCGCCGCCCTTGGCCGGGACGGCCGCCAGCAGGACGTAGCCCTGGGTGCCGTCCGCGGTGCGGATGTGCCAGCGCACGGCGTAGCCGGACACGCCCGCGACGGTCGTGTAGCCGGAGCCGGAGTCGGTGTGCGAGCTGATCCCGGTGAAGATCTGGCCAGCGTACGCGGGCATCGTGGCCTCGGCGGCCGTCTTGGCGGTGACGCCCTGGACGGTGTCCTTCTCCACCGAGAACTGGCCGCGGATGCAGGAGCTGCCGTCCGGGCAGGTGTAGCGGCCGGTGCCCAGGTAGACCGTGGAGTGCGGGGAGTTGGGCGCCACGTCCCAGCCGTCGAACACCGGGACGGTGATCGCGTGCTGGGCGTCCGGGACGGTGCTCCTGACGGTCGGCGCCGGCTTGGGCGCGGGCGTCGGGGCGGACGTGCCCACCGTGGGGCTCGGGGCGGGGCCGCTCCGGGTGATGGTGACCGTCGGGTTCGGGGCCGGGTCGGCCTGCGGGGAGCCGCCACTGAGCACGATCCCGGCGACGATCCCGCCCACGGCGAGGACGGCGACCGCGATGCCGACGACCAGGCCGGGCCTCATCCGGCGGGGCGCCGGCTGCTGCGGCGGGTAGCCCGGCGCCGGGTAGCCGTAGCCCGCGCCCTGGGCGGGGTAGCCGTCCTGGGCCGGGTAGTAGCCGTCCTGGCCCGGGTAGCCGTAGCCCGGGGCGGGGGCGCTGCCCGGGTAGCCGGGGGCGTCCTGCGGACCGCCGTAGCCGTACCCGGGCTGCCGGCCGGGGGGCTGCCAGCCCTGGGTGGGGGCGTCGGCGAGGTGGCCGACGCCGCCCTGGAGCGGGCGCAGCTCGCTGGTCCAGGCGTTGCCGTCCCACCAGCGCTCGTGACCGGGGGTGCCGTCCGCACCGGGGACCGGGTACCACCCGGGGGGCGTCGAGTTGCTCACGGCCGTACGGTACCCGGCGGGGTGCTGGTCCAGACAGAGCGGATCGGTCACGACTCTGCACCACCCGCCACATCTGACCACCCGCCACATCTGACCACTCGTCAGATGTGGCGGCCGGCAAGGCCGGTCGGGCGGGTCAGTCCGCCAGGCGGCGGGCCATCCAGATGTCGTCCACGTAGGACCCGTCGATCAGGAACTCCTCCGCCAGCGAGCCCTCGACGACGAAGCCGCAGCCCTCGTAGAGGCGGCGGGCCGGGGCGTTCCAGCCGAGCACCCGCAGGGTCAGCTTGCGCGCGCCCGCGGCCCGGGCGGCCTCGCAAGCCGCCTCGACCAGGCGCCGGCCGACACCCCGGCCGCGGGCCGTGCCGTCGACGACCAGGCCCTGGATCTGCCGGACGTGCCGGTTGCTGGCCAGCGGGGTCGGCGGGACCTGGCGGACGTAGCCGACCACCCGGCCGTCCAGGAGGGCGACCAGGTACTGCTCCGGGGTGTGCCGTTCGTCGAAGACGCCGTCCTCCTCGGGCGGCTGCGGGGAGACGTCGGCCAGCGGGGACCAGGCGGCACGGTTGAGAACGGCGAGTTCGCCCTCGTCCTCGGGTTGAGCTGGGCGGATGATCAGATTGTCCTCGTGCATGCGCGTCATGCTAATGAGGCGCATGCCGACATGACAGGGCTTGAGGAACTGGGAGGATGGACGCATGCGCATCGCTGTCACGGGCTCCACGGGATTGATCGGTTCGGCTCTCGTCCGCTCCCTGCTGGCGGACGGCCACGAGGTGGTCCGGCTGGTCCGGCGCCGCTCCAGGACGGGCCCGCAGCCCGACGGCAGCACGGCCATCGGCTGGAACCCGCTGCTCGGCCAGGTCGAGCAGGACGGACTGGCCGGGGTCGAGGCGGTCGTGCACCTGGCCGGCGCCGGGGTCGGCGACCACCGCTGGACGGACGCCTACAAGCGGGAGATCCGGGAGAGCCGGGCACTCGGCACCGAGACGCTGGCCGTCGCGCTGGCCGCGCTCAAGGAGCCGCCCCGGGTGCTGGTCAGCGCCTCCGCCGTCGGCTGGTACGGGCAGACCGGCGACCGGGTGATCGACGAGGACTCCCCCGCCGGCGACGACTTCCTGGCCGAGGTCTGCGTCGAGTGGGAGGCGGCCGCGCGGCCGGCCGAGCTGGCCGGCATCCGGGTCGTCCACCCGCGCACCGGGATGGTGCTGTCCGCGGCCGGCGGGGCCGGCGCGCGGCTGTTCCCGCTGTTCAAGCTGGGTCTGGGCGGGCGGCTCGGCGACGGACGGCAGTACTGGAGCTTCATCTCACTGGCCGACCAGGTCGCCGCGCTGCGGTTCCTGATCGACCGGGACGACCTCTCCGGCGCCGTCAACCTCACCGCGCCCGACCCCGTCACCAACGCCGAGCTGACGGCGGCGCTCGGGCGGGTGCTCCGGCGGCCGACCCCGTTCCCGGTGCCGGAGGCGGTGCTCAAGGTGGTGCTCGGCGAGCTGGCGGTCGAGGTGGTCGGCAGCCACCGGGTGGTGCCGCGGCGGCTGCTGGACGCGGGCTTCCGCTTCGCGCACCCGGACGTGGACGCGGCGGTGCGCGCGGCGCTGTGAGTGGCGCTGTGAGTGGCGCTGTGAGTGGCGGTGCGCGCGGCGCTGTGAGTGGCGCCGGGATGGTGCGCACGGTGCTGTGAGTGACGCTGGGGGCGACCGGCGTCGCGGAGCCCTGCCGTCCGCCGCGGGGCTCCGGTGCGGGCTCCGCCGCAGGGCTCCGGTACGTCCCGCTGCGTACGGTGGCTACGGCATTCGCCCTGGCCAGGGGCATATGCCGGGCGGAGATCGGGTGGGGGTCGGACGGGGCTCCGGGAGGGGGCGCATGGGAGCACACACCAGGCGCGTCGCACGCCCCCGGTGACCGTGCGCGCCCGCCGACCCCGGAACCCGGCCCCAACGGCGCACTGTCCGTGACCGCGCTCCCGCCCGGTGCCGCGCGCCCCCTCTCGCCCCTTGGATCGGGCCCGATGCGCTTGTCTGATGCTCACACTGACTGGGCATCACACCGTCGGACCGTGTCCCGGCACCCCGCTGCCTGCGTCGGCCGGAGCCCCGGGACCAGGGAGGGAGCACGCCAGTGCCCACATACGACTTCACCCGCCGCGCCCGCCGCCCGTCCGACCCTGACGTCATCGTCATCGGCGCCGGACTCGCCGGCCTGGCCGCCGCACGCACGCTCACCGGCCGCGGCCTCACCGTGCAGATCCTTGAGGCCACGGAGCGGATCGGCGGCCGGATGGCCACCCGCGAACTGGACGGATTCCGGCTCGACGACGGCAGCCACCTGCTGAACACCGCCTTCCCCGAACTCCGCCGCGTCCTCGACCTCGACCGCCTCGACCTGCGCCCACTCGCGGCCGGAGTCCTCGTGCACAGCGGCGGCCGGCGCTACCGCACCGGGGACCCGCAGCTCACCACCGCCCGGCAGGCCGCCACCCGCGCCCCACTCGGCAGCCCGCTGGACAAGGCCCGGCTCGGCAGCTGGCTCGGCCGGCTCGCCACCACCCCCGCCAGCCGCCTCAAGGCCCGCCCGGAGACCACCACCGCCCGCGCGCTGGCCGGCCACGGGCTCGCCCCGCGCACCCTCGACGGCTTCCTACGGCCACTGCTCAGCGCGCTGCTCAGCGACCCCGCCCTCGGCACCAGCAGCCGGATCGCCGACCTGGTCCTGCGCTCCTACGCGCGCGGGCGGCTCTGTCTGCCCGCCGGCGGGATCGCGGCCGTGCCGGCCCAGCTGGCCACCACCCTGCCCGCCGGCACCGTACGCACCGGGGTGCAGGTCACCTCGATCGCCGCCGACGGCGTGGAGACCGCCACCCACGGGCGGATCGGCGCCCAGGCCGTCGTCCTCGCCACCGACGCCCGCTCCGCCGCCGAACTGCTGCCCGGGCTACGACTGCCGGACTTCCACCCCGTCACGACCTTCTACCACGCGGCCGACCGCACCCCGCTGGGTGAGGCCGTCCTGCTGCTCGACGGCGACCGGCCCGGCGGGCAGCCGCCGCTGGTCTCGCACTCCCTGGTGCTCAGCGAACTGCACCCCTCGTACGCCCCTGCCGGGCAGGCACTGATCGCCACCACCGTGCTCGGGCGGCGCTCCTTCGACTCGGGTGGCCCGGCCGGGCTGGAACCGGCGGTCCGGGCCCGGCTCGCCGAGCTGTACGGCGCCTCGACCACCGGCTGGCAGTTCCTGAACGTGCGGCACGTCCCGGACGCGCTGCCCGCGATGCCGCCGCCGCACAATCCCCGGCGCCCGGTGCGGGTGCTGGCCGGGCTGTACGTCGCCGGGGACCACCGGGACACCAGCACCGTGCAGGGCGCGCTGGTCTCCGGGCGGCGGGCGGCGCAGGCGGTGCTGCGCGACCTCGGCGTCCCGACCAACGCCCGGGAGGCCGAGGCGGCGGCCTGAGCCTGGCGGGGTCGGCCTGCGGGCTCCCCGTCCGGCTCCCGGCCCGTCCGGCTCCCGGCCCGGCGGGCTCCGGGTCCGGCTCCGGCTCCGGCTCCCGGCCCGGTGGGCTCCGGGTCTGGCTCCGGGGACACGCTGACGACCTGCCGGTGGGTGACGGAGCGGCGACATGCCAGGATGCCGACATGACCGCTCATCGGATGATTTACACCGTACGGCCGGTTGCGCGGTGAGCGCCGCCGTCCAGCCGGTGGCCCTGATCCTGATCCCCGCCGCGGCCGTCGCCGCGCCGCTGCTCGCCGACCGCCTGCTGCGGTGGATCGCCGTCCCGACCGTCGTGTTCGAGATCCTGCTCGGCGTCCTGATCGGCCCCGACGTCCTGAACTGGGCGCACGTCGACGACCTGGTCAACGCGCTCTCCCAGTTCGGCCTGGCCATGCTGATGTTCCTGGCCGGGTACGAGATCGACTTCGCCAAGCTGCGCGGCGGCCCGCTGAAACGGGCGGGCACCGCGTGGCTGGTCACGCTCGTGGCGGCGCTCGGCGTGGGCGCGCTGGTCAACCGGGACCCGCTGAACGGCGCCTTCGCCGGGCTCGCGCTCACCACCACCGCCCTCGGAACCATCCTGCCGATCCTCCGCGACTCCGGCGAACTCCCCACCCCCTTCGGATCGTTGGTGATGGCCACCGGGGCGGTCGGCGAGTTCGGGCCGATCATCGCGATCGCCATCCTGCTCAGCGGCAACTCCCCGGTCCGGACGGCCGTCATCCTCGGCGCCTTCGCGGTGATCACCGCCGTCGCGGTCCTCGGCGCACGCCGCCCCCGGCCCGGCTGGGCCACCCGGCTCATCGAGCGCACCCTGCGCACCTCCGGGCAGTTCGCGGTCCGGGCGGTGATCCTGGTGCTCGCCGTCATGGTGGCCGCCGCGATCTGGCTCGACCTGGACATGCTGCTCGGCGCCTTCACCGCCGGGATCGTCTCCCGGCTGCTGCTCTCCGACATCCGCCGGGCCGAGGAGGAGGTGATCGAGGCCAAGCTGGAGAGCATCGGCTTCGGTTTCCTGGTGCCGGTGTTCTTCGTGGTCAGCGGGATGAACTTCGACCTGTCCGCCCTGCTGGACGACCCCGGCACGATACTGCTCGTCCCGGTGTTCCTGCTGCTGCTCCTGGCCGTGCGCGGGCTGCCCGCCGGGCTGCTCGCCCCGGCCGGACTCGGCCGACGGGACCGCACGGCGCTCGGGCTCTACGGCGCGACGGCGCTGCCGCTGGTCGTGGTGATCACCACCATCGAGGTGGACGACGGTCACCTGCCGTCCTCGACGGCCGCCGCGCTGGTCGGCGCCGGCTTGCTCTCGGTGCTGGTGTTCCCGCTGGTGGCGCAGCGGGTGCGCGGCGGCGTCCGGCCGCCCGCACCGGAGGCCGGGCAGCCGCGCGTCCGGGCCGAGAGCTGGTGAGCCGCTTCGCCCCCGCCCGTCGCCGAGGCGGTCCTAGCCGCCGCCGGGGCACTCGGAGCCGGAGCCGGTGCCGGGCGGACGAGCCCTTCGGCCCGGGGCGGACCCGGGCCGGACGGGTTTCCAGGGCCGCCGGGGCTCGCCCGACCGGCCCCTCTTCGACAGGTCCTCAGATCACGCCGGCCTGGCGGGCCGTCTCCTCGAAGGCGCGGGCCACCGGGCTGCCCCGGTAGGGGGTGAGGCGGCGGTGGAAGTCCCGGACGTACTCCAGCGAGCGGGCCGAGCGCATCTCCCCCGCCGCCCGCAGCGCGTCGGTGGCCATGGTGCAGGCCTCGTCGAGGTCCCCCATGCCGAGCCGGGCGGTGGCCAGCACCAGCCGGCAGAAGATCCGGCTGCGCGCGTAGGCGGGTGAGCGCAGCCGCAGCGACTTCTCGGCGTGCTGCGCGGAGGTGCGCCACTGCTGGAGGTCGCGGTAGCAGTGGGCGAACTCGTCGGAGAGCTGGGCCTCGTCGAAGTACCGCGCCCAGGAGGGCAGTTCGTCTCCGACCCGGGCCGCGGCCAGCGCCCGCTCGGAGCGCACCAGGGCGGTGGTGCAGGCCCGGACGTCGCCCAGCAGGCCGTGCCCGCGCGCCTCGGCGGCGTGCATCAGCGACTGGACCACCGGCGGCACGGCGGTGCCCACGCCCTGCTGAGCGACCCTGGCCAGTTGGACGGCCTCCCGGCCGTGGCCCAGGTGGACGGCCTGCTGGCTCATCGTCACCAGGACGTACCCGCCGAGCGCGCGGTCCCCGGCGGCCTGGGACAGGCGCAGCGCCTGGACGAAGTAGCGCTGGGCGAGGCCGTGCGCGGCGATGTCGAAGGACGTCCAGCCGGCCAGCCTGGTCAGGTCGGCGACGGCGCCGAACAGCGCCCGGCCGATCTGCTCGCCGTAGCGGCCGCGCAGCATCGGCTCGGCCTCGCTCTCCAGGTAGCGGACCAGCGCCTGCCGGGCGTGCCCGCCGCCGTAGGCGTGATCGAGCGCCCGGAAGAGGTCGCCGACGGCGCGGATGGCGGCGATGTCGCCGCGACCGACCCGCAGGGCGGGGCGCGACTCGCGGGCCGGTTCGGTGTACGGCGGCTCGACGGCGGTCGGCGGGCGCCGGCTCTGGGTGGGCACCCGGCCGATGGTGGGCCCGGCGGGGCCGGCCGCGCCCGGCACGGGGCGCATGCCGGGGGCCCCGTGGTGGGCCTGGCCGCGCGCCGGGCTCGGAGGGGGAGCGCCGGGCGCGGGGGGCACGCTCTGGGCGGGCGCGGCGGACGCTGCGGATGCTGCCGTCACGGCGGATGCCGCGGTGACGGCGGTACCGGCAGTGGCGGCGGGCGGACCGGTGGGCGGGCCGGTGGCGACATCGGGGCGGGCCATCGTCGAGCCGTCCCGGGCGACGCGCTCGTCCGTGCGGCCGATCAGCCAGTCCCGGCTGGGGACGACCAGGCCCGCCGGGGTGAAGGCGATCCGGCGCAGTTCGGACTGCGGGCCGTTGTCCTTGCGCCACATGCTCGCCACGATGTCCACCGCCTCCTGCGGGGTCTCGGCGAACTCCAGGCCCGCGTACACCGGGGCGCAGGCGTCCAGGCCGAGGTCCTGGGCGGTGAGGCGGCGGCCGAGGCGGCGGGTGAAGACCTCGGCGATCAGCGCGGGGGTGGCGCCGCGGGGCTGCTGGCCGCGCAGCCAGCGGGTGACCGAGGTCTTGTCGTAGCGCAGGTCGAGGCCGTGTTCCAGGCCGAGCTGGTCGACCCGGCGGGCCAGGCCCGCGTGCGAGAAGCCGGCTTCCTCGATGAGCGCGGCGAGTTGGCCGTTCTGCGGGGCCGGGCCGGAGTGCCCGGAGTGGCCGCCGACCGGCCCGGGGGCGGGGACGGCGGGTTCGTGCCGGTCGGTTGTGGCCTGCGCGGGCAGCCGCAGTTCGTCGGCGGTCGGGGCGTCGGCGGTCAGGGCGTCGGGGGCGTCCGGCAGGGTCCGGCCGACCGGGCCTCGGTGGTGGCCGAGCGGGTCGAGCGGTCCGTACGCCGGGCTGTCGGTTGCAGGCCGTTGGGGCATGTCAGTCAACACCTCTCGGACGTCGCACCGGGCTCTACCAGCACTTCGGCTGCCTGGGGCGGCGCCCCCTGTCGGGAATCGGCGTGAATGTAGCGAGCATTCGGGCGCTATGGGTGGATCTGACCGAGCAATCCTCCGAACGGGTGAAGCAACCGCGCCCATTGTGGGGAAGCGCGGTCGGCGCGGGTTTGGCCTTCCGCGGTCGAACCGTCGATCGGCCGTCATGGCGGTGAACACCACAGCCCACCGGGCTGCTGTGGTGGACCACCACATGGGAGCCGGGCCCCCGGATTTCCTAGCGTTCTCGGCCATGGACACCACTACAGCCCGCCCGCTCGACGGCCGGACGGCCCTGGTCACCGGGGCCGCCTCGGGCATCGGCCGGGCCTGCGCCGAGGCCTTCGCCGAGGCCGGCGCCCGGGTCTACGTCGTCGACCTCGCGGCCGGACCGGCCCGGGAGCTCGCCGAGCGGATCGGCGGCCGCGCCGTCGTCGCGGACCTCGCCGACCCGGAGGCCGTGGAGGCCCTGCCGGCCGACGCCGACATCGTGGTCAACAACGCCGGCCTCCAACACGTCGCGCCCGTCCACGAGTTCCCGCCCGACCGCTTCACCCTCATCCAACGCGTCATGGTCGAGGCGCCGTTCCGCATCCTGCGCCGCACTCTCCCGCACATGTACGAGCAGGAGTGGGGCCGGGTGGTCAACATCTCCTCCGTCCACGGCCTGCGGGCCAGCGCCTTCAAGTCCGCCTACGTCACCGCCAAGCACGCGTTGGAGGGCCTCAGCAAGACCGTCGCCCTGGAGGGTGCCCCCTACGGCGTCACCAGCAACTGCATCAACCCGGGCTACGTCCGAACTCCCCTGGTGGAGAAGCAGATCGCGAGCCAGGCGCTCGCCCACGGCATCCGCGAGGACGAGGTCGTCGAGCAGATCATGCTCGAACGCACGGCCGTCAAGCGCCTCATCGAGCCCGAGGAGATCGCCCAACTCGCCCTCTGGCTCTGCTCCCCGCCCGCCTCCTACATCACCGGCGCCAGCCTCCCCGTCGACGGCGGCTGGACGGCGCACTGAGCGGCGGCACCTGGCCGTCCTCCCCAGACCGACCCCCGGGACTATGTGGGCGGCCCACATAGTCCCGGGGAACGCGCCTCCCTACCTTGTGGCGACGTCCCTTGGGGCGGCGCCCCTCGGGACGACACTCCTCGGGGCGACGTCCCTGGGGGCGACATCCTCCCCCGGCCCGGAAGTGGTGACCATGAACGCCTCCGCACCAGCCACGGCAGCCACCCGCTCACTCCCTCGGGTCGTGGCCGCCAGTCTCATCGGGACCACCATCGAGTGGTACGACTACTTCTTGTACGGAACAGCGGCCGCGCTGGTGTTCAACAAGCTGTTCTTCCCGAACACCGATCCGCTGACGGGGACGCTGCTGTCCTTCCTCACCTACGCGATCGGGTTCGCCGCGCGACCGATCGGGGCGCTGGTGTTCGGGCACTTCGGGGACCGGGTCGGGCGGAAGAAGCTGCTCGTCGTCAGCCTGCTGCTGATGGGCGGGTCGACCACGCTGATCGGGGTGCTGCCCACCTACAGCTCCATCGGGGCGGCGGCGCCGGTGCTGTTGACGGTGCTGCGCCTGGTGCAGGGCTTCGCGCTCGGCGGGGAGTGGGGCGGGGCGGTGCTGCTGGTGTCGGAGCACGGGGACCAGCGGCGGCGCGGGTTCTGGGCGTCGTGGCCGCAGGGCGGGGCGCCGGCCGGGAACCTGCTGGCGGCGGGGGTGCTGTCGCTGCTGACGGCGGTGCTGTCGGAGGACGCGTTCCTGTCGTGGGGGTGGCGGGTGCCGTTCCTGCTGTCGGCGGTGCTGGTCGGGGTCGGGCTGTGGATCCGGCTGGCGGTGGACGAGTCGCCGCTGTTCAAGCAGGCGCTGGCGGCCCAGCAGCAGCGGAGGACCGCCGAACAGCCGCCGCTGGTGGCGGTGTTGCGCAACCACTGGCGGGAGGTGCTGGTGGCGATGGGCGCGCGGATGGCGGAGAACATCTCGTACTACGTGATGACCACCTTTGTGCTGACGTACGCCGTCACCCACGCGCACTTCTCCAAGCAGACCGCGCTGAACGCCGTACTGATCGGCTCCGCGATCCAGTTCGCGCTGATCCCGCTGTTCGGAGCACTGTCCGACCGGGTCGGACGCAAGCCGGTGTACCTGGTGGGCGCGGTCGGGGTGGGCGTCTGGGCGTTCGTCTTCTTCGGGCTGGTGGACACCAGGTCGTTCGGACAGCTGGTGGTCGCGGTGACGGTCGGGCTGGTCTTCCACAGCGCGATGTACGCACCGCAGGCGGCGTTCTTCTCCGAGCTGTTCGCCACCCGGATGCGCTACTCGGGCGCCTCGATCGGGGCCCAGTTCGCCTCGGTGGCCGCCGGCGCGCCCGCGCCGCTGATCGCGACCGCGCTGCTCAAGGACTACGGCAACGCCACCCCGATCTCGGTGTACGTGGCGATCGCGGCGGCGATCACCGTGCTGGCGGTGCTGTGCGGGCGGGAGACCAGGGGCAGCGACCTGGCGGACGTCGAGGCGGCGGTGGAGGCGGAGGCCGCCGCCGTGGCGGCCAAGCCCGCCACCGCCTGACGGCGGAGCCGCTACGATCGCGCTTCCGCCGGACCCGACGCCGATTGGCGGCACGCACCATGAACCACCCTCACGAAAGCGCCGCGCCCGCGCTGCGGCGGCTGCTCGACCTGCTCGCCTCCGGCGCCGCCACCGAGGACTTCGCCGACGTGCTGGCCGACGCCCGCCGCCGCGGGGCGCCGGCCGCCGTCCTCGCCGAGATCGACGACGCCACCTGGCAGGCCCTGCGGGTGCATCGCACGCTGCGTCAACACCGGCGCCGGGAGGCGGAGTTGACCGCACTGTTCGACACCGCCGGGGACCTCGCCGCCTCCCGGGAGCTGGACACCGTGCTCCAGGCGATCGTCCGCCGCGCCCGGATGCTGCTCGGCACCGACACCGCGTACCTGACCCTGCCGGACGAGGCCGCGGGCGACACCTACATGCGGGTCACCGACGGCTCCGTCTCCGTCCTGTTCCAGACCCTGCGGCTCAGTCTCGGCCACGGCCTGGGCGGCCTGGTCGCGCAGACCGCCCGCCCGTACGCCACCCCCGACTACCGCACCGACGAACGGTTCCACCACACCGGCACGATCGACGCGGGCGTGCTCGACGAGGGCCTGGTGGCGATCATCGGGGTGCCGCTGCTGCTCGGCGGCGAGGTCATCGGGGTACTGTTCGCCGCCGACCGCTCGCCCCGCGCCTTCTCCCCCGACGAGGTGGCGCTGCTGTGCACACTGGCCGCGCACGCCGCGATCGCCCTGGACACCGCCAAGTCGCTGGCCGACACCCGGGCCGCGCTCGCCGAACTGAACAGCGCCAACGAACTCGTCCGCGCCCACTCGGCCGCCGTCCAGCGCGCCGAGCAGGCCCACGACCGGCTCACCGACCTGGTGCTGCGCGGCGCCGAGGTGCCGGACGTCGCCGCCGCCGTCGCGGCCCTGCTGGGCGGCGAGATAGCGGTCCTCGACGCCGAGGGCGAGCCGCTGGCCGGGCGGTCCGCACCCGCCGGCGAGCTGGCGGAGGCGGTCGCCGCGTCCCGGGCCGAGGGGCGGTCCGTCCGGCACGGCGAGCTGTGGGTGTGCGCGGTGCTGGCCGGGCACGACGCCCTCGGCACCCTGGTGCTGCGCGGACGCCCCGGCCTCGACGACGCGGACCGGCGGCTGTTCGAACGGGCCAGCGTGGTGACCGCGCTGCTCCTGCTGCTGCGCCGCTCGGTGGCCGAGACCGAGAACAGGGTCCGCGGCGAACTGCTCACCGACCTGCTGACCGCCCCCGACCGCGATCCGGCCGGCCTCACCGCGCGCGGCCGCCGGCTCGGCGTCGACCTCGCCCGCCCGCACCTGGTCCTGGTCGCCGAACCGGCCGAACCCGCCGGGCCCCCCGTCCCCGACCGCGGCCGGCTGGCCGGCGCCGCCCGGCGGTACCTGTTCGGCTCCCGGGGCGTCAGCGCCGAGCACGGCGAGGCGGTGGTGCTGCTGGTGCCGGAGGCCGGCGACCCGGAGGAGGCCGCGCGGCAGGCCGCCGAGCGGCTGGCCCGGCTGGCCGGGTTCCCGGTCACCGTGGGCGCCGGCCGTCCGGCCGCCGGCCCGCCCGCGCTGGCCGCCTCGTACGCCGAGGGCCTGCGCTGCGTCCGGGCGCTGCGGGTGCTCGGCCGCGCCGGGGAGGGCGCCTCGGCCCGCGCGCTGGGCTTCCTCGGGGTGCTGCTCGGCGACGGGCACGACGTGGACGGCTTCGTCGGCTCGGCGCTCGGCCCGCTGCTCGCCTACGACGCCCGGCGCGGCACCGAACTGGTCCGCACCCTGCGCGCCTACTTCGACTGCGGCGGCAGCCTCACCCGCGCCAAGGACGAACTGCACGTCCACGTGAACACCGTCGTCCAACGGCTGGACCGGGTCGAGGCGCTGCTCGGCCCGGACTGGAACCACCCCGAGCGCTCGCTCGAACTCCAGCTGGCGCTGCGGCTGCAACTGCTCGCGGGGGGCTGAACGGTCCTCGCGGAGGTCTGATCGACCTCCTTGCGGAGGGCTGATCGGCCCTTGCGGGCGCGGCCCGTGCGGGCGCCCGAACGTCCCGTACGGGCGGCTGAACCGTCCGTACGGGCGTGGGCGTACAGTGGCGAGGTTGGTCTCGAACGCCTGGCAAGGAGCGGCAGCGGTGAGCGAGAACGTGCGTTTCGTTCGAATGGGGACAGGCGAGGGCGCCATCGCCTACCAGGAGGCCTGGGAGGAGCAGCAGCGCCTGCACGCGCTGCGAGTCGCGGACGAGATCCCCGACACCGTGCTGCTGCTGGAGCACCAGCCCGTCTACACGATGGGCAAGCGCACCAACCCCGCCGACCTGCCGCTGGACGGCACCCCGGTGGTCGAGGTCAACCGGGGCGGAGAGATCACCTGGCACGGCCCCGGCCAGCTGGTCGGCTACCCCATCGTCAAGCTGCCCGACCCGATCGACGTGGTCGCCTACGTCCGCCGGCTGGAGGAGGCGCTGATCCGCGCCTGCGCCGGATTCGGCGTCGGAACCACCCGGGTCGAGGGCCGCAGCGGCGTCTGGGTGCTGGGCGAGTCCATCCCGGACGCCGTGGTGGACCCGGCGCAGGTGGTGGACATCGGCAAGCTGACCCTGCGGATGGGCCTGCCGCTGGGCATCGACCCGCGGCTGGCCGGCCCCGAGTACGCGCCGTCCAACGCCGGCCAGCGCGGCGACGACCGCAAGCTCGCCGCGATCGGCGTCCGGGTCGCCCGCGGGGTCACCATGCACGGCTTCGCGCTCAACTGCGACCCCGACATGACCTGGTTCGACCGGATCGTGCCGTGCGGCATCCGGGACGCCGGCGTCGCCTCGCTCGCCGGTGAGCTGGGGCGCGACTTCACCGTCGGCGAGGCGCTGCCGATGGTCGAGCGGCACCTGGCGGACGTGTTCGCGGAGCTGCCCGAACCCGCGCTCACCCGCTGACCCGGGCCCGGGTCCTCACCCGGGTCCTCATCCGAGTCCGCCCTCGGGCCCGTCCTCGGGTCCTGCTCCGGATTCTTCCCCGTGTCCTGTTCCGGGTTCTCCCCCGGGAATCTACCGGCCAGTAGCTCTGTTGCCCTGCGATTGCGGGGCAACAGGCCGCGCAAAGGCCTTACAACCACAGGCGTACCCTGGGGGTACCCCGTCTAGTTCTAGGAGTCGCACGTGTCCGCTGTCGCGCCCGACGGCAGGAAGCTGCTCCGCCTGGAGGTCCGCAACAGCGAGACCCCCATCGAGCGGAAGCCCGAGTGGATCAAGACCCGCGCGAAGATGGGGCCGGAGTACAACGCCCTCCAGTCGCTGGTGAAGAAGGAGGGGCTGCACACCGTCTGCCAGGAAGCCGGCTGCCCCAACATCTTCGAGTGCTGGGAGGACCGCGAGGCGACCTTCCTCATCGGCGGCGACCAGTGCACCCGCCGCTGCGACTTCTGCCAGATCGACACCGGCAAGCCCGCCGAGTTCGACCGGGACGAGCCGCGCCGGGTCGCCGAGTCCATCGTCACGATGGACCTCAACTACGCCACCATCACCGGCGTCGCCCGCGACGACCTGCCGGACGGCGGCGCCTGGCTGTACGCCGAGACCGTACGCCAGGTGCACGCGCTGACCGCCGACCGCGAGAGCGGCCGCACCGGCGTCGAGCTGCTGATCCCCGACTTCAACGCGGTGCCCGAGCAGCTGGCCGAGGTCTTCTCCTCCCGCCCCGAGGTGCTCGCGCACAACGTCGAGACGGTGCCGCGGATCTTCAAGCGGATCCGCCCGGCCTTCCGCTACGAGCGCTCGCTCGACGTCATCACCCAGGCCCGCGCGGCCGGGCTGGTCACCAAGTCCAACCTGATCCTCGGCATGGGCGAGACCCGCGAGGAGGTCAGCCAGGCGCTGGCCGACCTCGTCGGCGCCGGCTGCGAGCTGATCACCATCACCCAGTACCTGCGCCCCTCGCTGCGCCACCACCCGGTGGAGCGCTGGGTTAAGCCGCACGAGTTCGTCGAGCTCCAGCAGGAGGCCGAGGAGCTGGGCTTCGCCGGGGTCATGTCGGGCCCGCTGGTGCGCTCCTCCTACCGGGCCGGGCGACTGTACCGGCAGGCGCTGGAGCGGCGCGCGCAGGCCGCGGTCTGATCCGGCTGGGTCGGTTGGGGCAGCGGGGTCGGCTGATCCTGCCGATCCTGCTGATCCGGTGCTTTTGAGCCACCCGCATGCGGACGAAGGGCGGAGCCTCGGCTCCGCCCTTGTGGTTTTCACCGCGCTTTGACTGCCTGGTCACCGCCTGGTAACACGGGATGGTGACGATGGACTCGTTGCGATCGTTCGATTCTTCTCAGCCACGAGGGGAGCTGTTCGGCATGCGGATGCGCATCCGGTCGGTGGGGGTCGCGCTGCGGCTCGCCGAGAGCGTCCTGCTGGCGGGTGGCCAGCAGCAGGCCCGGCGCAACGCCTGGGCGGCGGTCTGCGAGAACCGCCAGTACGCGGCGGACCGCCGCCACGACGCGCGGGCGGCGACGACGTCACCGCCACGACGGTGACGTCCCCGACGGTTCTCTACAGTTCTCCACGGTTCTCGACGGCGACGTTCTCGACGGCGACGTTCTCGACGCGACCGCGCCGGGGGCCGTTCGCCGTGGCAGACGGTCGCTGTGTGCGACGACACAGGGCACACGAGTCACGGATCGAGGCGAACGGGTACCCGGGCTTGGTTATCCCGTACCCGTGCCACGTACCATGAGCGTTATGGCGAGGGAAACATCCGAGAACCCCGGGCGACTGAAGCAGATCCGCCTGGCGTACACCATGACCAAGAAGGTCGACACCAAGATCGGCCTGATCATCGCCGGCGTCGGCCTGCTGACCTTCGGCGTGTTCCTCGCCATCGGCTTCGCAATCGACCACCCGATCTACCTGGGCATCCTGGGCTTCATCGTGGCCTTCCTGGCCATGGCGATCGTCTTCGGGCGCCGGGCCGAACGCGCGGCGTTCGGACAGATGGAAGGGCAGCCGGGCGCCGTTGCGGCGGTGCTGAACAACATCCGACGCGGCTGGAGCTCCAACTCCACCCCGGTCGCGGTCACCCGCAACCAGGACGCGGTCTACCGCGCGGTGGGCCGGGCCGGAATCGCGCTGATCGGCGAAGGCAACCCGAACCGGGTGCGCCAGCTGCTGGCCTCCGAGAAGAAGAAGATGGCCCGGGTCGTCGGCGACGTGCCGGTGCACGACATCGTGGTGGGTACCGGCGAGGGCGAGATCCCGCTCAAGAAGCTGCAGATCCACCTGATGCGACTGCCCCGCGCCATCACCGCGTCCCAGGTCACCGAGACCAACGACCGTCTGCGCGCCCTGGGCGACCTGCTCTCCAAGGCGCCGATCCCCAAGGGCCCGATGCCCAAGGGTGCCCGGATGCCCAAGGGCGGCCAGGCCCGCTGACGCTCCCCCGACCACAACACTGAACGGCCCCGCCGCGGAGATCCCGCAGCGGGGCCGTTCAGTGTTGTGCGGCAAGGTCGTCCGGCCCTGGATCCGGACTGGGTCAGGGCCTCGACAGATCCCGACTAGATCCGGACCTCGACGGTGCCGACCGCCTTGTCGTGCAGGCCGCGGGTGTCACGGTCCCAGACCAGCGGCGGCACCACCAGGCAGAGCAGCAAGGTGCGCAGCAGCACCTGCGGGATGGTCGCGCGGCCGCCGTCCAGGCGGATCACCCGGAGGCCGAACAGCCGCTTGCCGACGGTCGTCCCGGTGGTGGCGAGCAGCACCGCCGCGACCAGGAAGTAGAGCGGGCTGGTCCACAGGTTCGCCTCGGCCGGGCTGCCCTTGCCGATCAGCCCGTAGGCGATCAGCGCGACCAGCCAGCCGTCCACGAACAGGGCGCCGATCCGGCGGCCGGGGCCCGCGATCGAGCCGGGGCCCTCCTTGGGCAGGCCGAGGCGCTCGCCGCGGAAGCCGAAGTCGGCCCCCATCTTCTCGGCGGCCGCCTTCGGGCCGTCGATCCACGATCCCAACGCTTCTCTGGTGTCCACGAATCCACACTAACCGGGCGACCCGTCCGGACCGCCACCGGCTCCCCCGAACGCCACGGGCGGGTGAATCGTGCCGCCGGAGCTTTCCAAGTGGTCCAGACCACTTGTGGAGAGCCGAGCCTGACGGCGGTACGTTTTGCCCCGTCCCGTACATCTTTGCCACCCGATCGGCGGGCGTGGTTAACATTTATGAAACGACCGGGTCACCGGCCGGAAACGGCCCGTTCCTAGGGTGAGCCACATTCGCACGCCGAGGAGGATGGATGTTCAACAACGCCGCCGAAGTGAAGCAGTTCATTCAGGACAACGACGTGAAGTTCGTCGATGTCCGCTTCTGCGATCTGCCTGGCGTCATGCAGCACTTCTCCGTACCTGCGGCGACCTTCGACCCGTCCGAGATCCTGATGTTCGACGGCTCGTCGATCCGCGGCTTCCAGGCCATCCACGAGTCCGACATGGCCCTGGTCCCGGACCTCGCCACGGCTCGGCTCGACCCCTTCCGGGTCGAGAAGCACCTCAACATCAACTTCTTCATCCAGGACCCGGTCACCGGCGAGGCCTACAGCCGCGACCCGCGCAACGTCGCCAAGAAGGCCGAGGCCTACCTCGCCTCCTCCGGCATCGCCGACACCGCGTTCTTCGGGCCCGAGGCCGAGTTCTACGTCTTCGACTCGGTCCGCTTCGAGACCAGCGCCAACGCGTCCTTCTACCACATCGACTCGGAGGCCGGCGCCTGGAACTCCGGCGCCGCCGAGGGCGACGTCCGCGGCTACAAGGTCAAGTACAAGGGCGGCTACTTCCCCACCCCGCCGGTGGACCACTTCGCCGACCTGCGGGCCGAGATGTCGCTCGAACTGGCCAAGTCCGGCCTCGAGGTCGAGCGCCAGCACCACGAGGTCGGCACGGCCGGCCAGGCCGAGATCAACTACAAGTTCAACACCCTGCTGCACGCCGCCGACGACCTGATGCTGTTCAAGTACATCATCAAGAACGTCGCCTGGCGCAACGGCAAGACGGCCACCTTCATGCCCAAGCCGATCTTCGGCGACAACGGCTCGGGCATGCACGTCCACCAGTCGCTGTGGACCGAGGGCTCGCCGCTCTTCTACGACGAGCAGGGCTACGCCGGCCTCTCCGACACCGCCCGCTACTACATCGGCGGCCTGCTCCGGCACGCCCCCTCGCTGCTGGCCTTCACCAACCCGTCGGTGAACTCCTACCACCGCCTGGTCCCGGGCTTCGAGGCGCCGGTCAACCTCGTCTACTCCCAGCGCAACCGCTCGGCCGCGATCCGCATCCCGATCACCGGCTCCAACGCCAAGGCCAAGCGCATCGAGTTCCGCGCGCCCGACCCCTCCTCCAACCCGTACCTGGCCTTCGCCGCCATGCTGATGGCCGGCCTCGACGGCATCCGCAACAAGATCGAGCCGCTGGAGCCCGTCGACAAGGACCTCTACGAGCTGGCCCCCGAGGAGCACGCCAACGTCCCGCAGGTACCCGCCTCCCTCCCGGCCGTCCTCGACGCCCTGGAAGCCGACCACGAGTACCTGCTCGCCGGCAACGTCTTCACCCCGGACCTGATCGAGACCTGGATCGACTTCAAGCGCACCAACGAGATCGCCCCCATCGCCCTCCGCCCCCACCCGCACGAGTTCGAGCTGTATTACGACCTCTAAACCGGCCCCCATGGGCCACCTGGCCAGGAGGCCACCCTAGGGCCTCTGACCTGCGAAAACGTCTATCGCAAGCTCTCGCTACTACTCGCCCGTCCTCGCCCTCATGTGAAATGAGTGTGAAATGGCGACGCCAATAGCTGACGTAGCATCAGCCGAGCGGGTCGACGCCGGGGCCTGTCGCTCTCCCCACGGAGGGTGACGGGCCCCGCTTGCGCCACCCTCAGCTCAGGGCATCACCCACCGTCGCCAGTCGCTCGGATCGCCACCTCCCTGTCAGTCCTACCCGCCATGATGCGCACGGGCTCGTTTGCACAGGGTGAGCGAGCAACTACCGTGCGAGGGATAGTCGATGACCGAATCTCCTGTCATGACTCCCGACTTCGTGGAACAAGTGCTGGCCGCGCAAGCCATCGTCAGGCGGGATTGGGCGGGGGTCCGCTGCGCAGCCGCCACGTGCGATGGGCCCGTCTCAGCAGGGACATATTCCTGCCGCAAGTGCATGACCGACGAAGAGCGGGAAAGCGCGGCCTTATTGCGCCGCTGGGCGAAGCCGCTTGTCGATCGATGGCTGCCACACCTCTGGCCGGCATGCTGGTTCTGGCCGCTCCCCGACACGGGAGGAGCGCGCTGGGCATCCGAGACCACTTCCCTGTTCAACTGGCAGCAGGGCCGCTGCGCGATCTGTTGGTGGCAGGAGACTCGCCCCGAGGCCCGCCGCTGCCGAGAATCGGGATTGGTTCAGGACCATAATCACGCCACCGGCATGCTGCGCGGTTACCTCTGCATTTGGTGCAATTCGTCTGAAGGTCATCGAACTTCGGATGGCCGGTTTCTGAACTATCGGCTCCGCCCACCTACCGAATTGCTCGGAATCCGCTTCCGGTATGGCCGCAAGATGCGGTCGGTTGAAGAGTCAGCGGGCCAGCTTTCCTTCGGAGATGCATTTTAGCCTCCATTGCAAGCGGAGGTGGCTGGCTCCCTGTGATCTTCCAATATACGACGACTACTGCCTCAGCCCACAGCCGCTCCGGAGACCGTGCTCGGTGGCGACCATCTGCTTCCATAGGACCATGTTAGGGGTGGTGCACCGAACGGCTCTCATCCCCCCAATCGAGTGAACAAGTCCAGCAGGTGCCGGAAGTACCGACTGTAATGCCCTAGGATTTGGAATCAGCCTGGCCCGTGCGAGGGGCCAGATCCGGGTGCCTTATCCGACCTGTCGGCACCGACGGAGAACCTTCTTCGCATGTATGTCCGCACGCCATCGCCAAGGACAAACTCACCACGTATTTGCGTCAGTTCGCGCCGGGTCGGGGCACCTCACTTCTCCAGAGTGGAAGCGATCATGATGCACCAGCAAGCAGCGGCAGCGCGTGCCGACTTCACCCAGGAGCCGCTCGAAGTGGTCCGACTCCGCATCGGCCAGTTCGACAGCTTCGCTCGGCTCATCCCGCAGGCCGACGGAACACAGGCGCTCCTCGAAGCGCTCTTTCTCTCCGCGGTCGCCCGCAGCACAACCGGGGCTAATCTCGGCACGGCTCCGTTCGGCGTCATCGATGTGAGCCCGCTGCCGAATCGGCTGGACGTCCATCTCGCCGGGCCCGAGGCGTTCCGGCCGGTGCTCGATCTGCTCCCGACCCGGGACAGTGACAAGACGATCCACGGAGTCGCTGGCCTCCTGGCCCGGCCCGTCCGTACCGCTGTGCACGTGGCCTTCGACCACAGGCAGGCGAGCGGGGAGTTGCGGTTGTGGACCGAGGGTGCCGACCTGACTGAACTCCTGGCTGAGCACGCGGCTGCCACCACAGCGCGAGGGCGTCGGGTGATGTGGAGCACCAGTTCGCCGCTGCCTAAGCCGAAGCTCGTACACGGGCGCAGGGCCGTTCGGGCGCTGGGCCGGCAGAAGCCCAGCCCGGTCACACCGCCGGTCAGGACGTCGCAGTTCCTGGCCAGCGCTCTGCTGCGTCGTCCCGGGATCTGGACGCGCCTGGAGGGCCACCTGGACCTGAGGGTCTCCAGCTCGGAAGTCGAGCACGGTGTCGACTGGCTGCTCGACCGCGTCGTCACCCAGGGGGCGGCGGTCCACGATGATCGCATTGCCTGCGTTCTGGGCGACGCGATTGCAGGGCCCGACCTCATCTGGGATCGGGCAATGCACGCCTGCGGCCCCGATGAGTGCCGGATGCGGTTCGTCCCACGGGAGGCCGGCCATGGGTGGAACGGAGTGCTGACCGTGCGAACTGTTCGGGCCACCTCAGAGCACCTTCCAGCACGCCGTCCCAGGCCGTTCACGGTCCTCGCGGAATCCCTTGTGGAGAACAAGGTCTCGCCGCTCCGACCCGCACCCAATGGCGCGATGCCGTCCTTGGACGGACACGACCGGAACTCCGGACTCGTCGTGCAGCTTGAGTCGGTGGGCTACTCCCTGAGCAAGACGTCATGCTGGAAGATCGCCTTGCACGTGGGCGCAGGCTGGGCCCAGCACGGTTGGCGAGTGCTTGTCGTTCACGACGTCAGCGAGGCATCCGCGCAGCCAGCGGCCTATCCCCCTCCAACGTGGCCCGAACGGCCTCGTCCAACGGCCCCGACAGAGGATGCGCCCTGGCAGCGTCTTCGTCTCACCAGCGGCCCGGGAGAGCTTCACGTCCACGTGGGAAGCCACAGCTGGGAAGCGTTGGAGAAGCTCATCCCGCGGGCCCGGTCCGACTTCGACTGGATCATCCTGGCGGACAGCATCTCGCACAGTTACAGGTACATGGGCCCCACGATGCTGGACGGGATCACCGATCGCTTCGTGGTCGCGGTGGAAGACCCGGGCTACGCAACCACGATCGCCGTCGCGAGTACCGGCGGCCAACAGGCCACGCACGTGGGCCGCCACGTCGATCTGACACCGGCCGAGTCCGCGACTGCCTGGCGGGAGCGGAACCTCCGGATGTTGGCAAGTGACATCCCGGTAGCCGGCCTCATTCTCGTTCCGGGGAGTAAGCACTCCCAGCCGCCTGTGGAGTTCCGGGACGCCGCCGACGCTCGACTCGCCGACTTCGGCACGCCCGTCCTTACCCGTCTTACCAGCGAACTGATCTTCGAGGAGCACACCGTCCTGGACAACGTCAGTCCACGCGCGCGCGAAGACCTCCTGGCCACGAGTGCGCACCTCGCCCACCTGCTCGCGATGCACGCAGTCGGGCGGTCGGCCCCTTCTCTAAAGGCTCGTGCCTGACTCGGAGCCGTGGGCCCGGAGGCAACCGTCCGGGCCCACCAGCATCTTTGCAGCCTTGTAGGCTCGGCAGGTGACGACCAGCGTGCGGGCCCGCCTGTGGAAGTTCAGCGTCCAAGCCGATCCGGACGGCATCTCGGACATCGTCGCCGTCGAGGTCGGCCAAGGACATCTACCTGTGGCGCTCTCACGACTGATCCACATCAACGCCCTTGCCTGTGACCTGCGGAAGATCATCGATCCGCGCGTACGGGATCACGAGGTTGCCCTCCTGCTCAGCTACATCACCGCAGGCGCACCCGGCACGCTCCTCACCGCGAAGCATAAGACGCTGCTGGCCAGCTCGGGGCACATCAGCAGGTTCGTCGCGGAAGCCACCGGCCTTGGAGTGATGACCGCCGCCAGCGAGTGCCTGTTCGCTTGGTCACCGGCCGACGGCTTGCACAGCTTCGATGTCCTACCTGGCCAGTTGGTGAAGCAGTACGGCGGCGGAGGAGTTCGCCCAGACCTGCTCTTCCACGTGGCAGGGGGACCGCTTGCGGGCGAGGCCCGGGGACGCAGGCGCCGAGCCAAGCAGCTGTTCCCCGAGACGGCGACAGCCGGTCAGCGAGGCCGGCTACTCCAGCTCGCCGCATGGTCGGCCGCCCACGCGGGCCACGCATACTTCATGAGCTGGGTATGGATCGGTCCCGCTGGTGTGGGAGTCGACATCTTCCTGCCCGCCAGTGACAGCGTCGACAGTGCCTTGGACTTGACGTGGATCGACGAGCCGGGACATGCAGTATGGGAGATCCGGGCAGAGCGCCGCAGAGCATCCGCGCGGGCTGAAGCTCCAGCCGAGGAACCCTGGGTAGAGGACCTGGACTGGGACGAGCCTCGGTCCCGAGCCGAGATTCGCCCGGTTCGCTCCGACAAAGCCCTGTTCGGGAAGAAGGTGCTCAGCCCGGAGGACCTGATGGATGCGGCGCTGGCCCGCCGGTTCGAGATGACGGGCGACGTGGAAGGCGAGATTGGCGGTGTCCTGATGCGTGGACGATGGGTTTCGGCCGACCGTCTGGGCCCTGCCACCCACGAAGTCCTCCTCGGAGTCCTTGCCGACCGTCTACCTGATCGGACAACAAGGCGTGGCCACATCGCGCGGCACGCGCAGTCGCTGGACACCCATCTGGACGGACGGATGCTGACAGTGGTCCGTCGTGTCGACGAAGACCGGCCGTCCTGGGACCGCATCACGGCAGACCTCCTCGAACCCTCCTAGTTGCACTCGCCGGAGCACGTGTAGAGACGCTGCTTCACCGATGGGTGGGATCGCCTCCACGGGCAGGATCAGGTCCTGGCAGTCGTGCAGGCTAGCGTCGGGGACCGCAACCGACAGTGGCAGCGGTGAGGCCCAGAACCAGGACAAAATCGAGAACACCGACGTGCTGGGGGTTCCGCGAAACGTGCTGCCCTGGTTCGTCCCCGTCGATACGATCGTCCCGTTCCATCTTGGCCGCCCTGGAGGAGTCCCAGAATGACTGAGTGGCTGGCACTGAGCCAACCAGCACAATCCGGGCATCGCCGCCGCCATCGTGCTCCAGGACGGCCGTGTTCTGATGGTCCAGCGCCGTGTCTCCGAGGGTGAGCTCTTGCGGCAACTCCCCACGGGTGAAGTCGAGGCCAGCGAATCGCTGAAAGCAGCCGCTGTCCGCGAGACCGCCGAAGAGGTCGGCCTGCCGGTCGAGGCCGTCCGCCAGCTCGGCAAGCGCGTCCACCTAAAGACCGGGCGACAGATGTCGTACGCCGCGTGCGAGGTGGCCAGCTGCGCTGCCACGGTGGTGGACACCGAGGAGCTGGGCGCGCCGGCGTGGATCACGCACGAGCAGGTCGCCGAGTACGTGCCGTACGGCCCGTTCGAGCCGTCGTCAGGCATACCTGGACGAGCAACTGCTGCGTGGGTAGCGCTCGCCGTTCTCGCAATCGCTCTTCATGTGAAGTGCGTCGGCCGTCACGAGCTGATCTTGGACACCCTCTGTCCTTGGCGGACCGAAACTTCGGAACCCCTCGTCTAGGAGAACACTTGGCCAGCTTCACCGACCCGAGGCTCACCACCGGCGTCCTCAACGTCGAGATCAACACCAGCGTCATCGGCGCCTACTGGGCCGGGTACCGCGTGGGCTATCTCCTCGCCGCAGATGGCCCAGAGATCCTGCCTGGCTACACCGAGGCGACCGAACGACTGGAGTATCTCGAAGACCTGCACGCCATCCTCGAAGAGCAATCAAGCACCTTTGCTAACCGGCACAGGATCAAGAAGATCAAAGAGGAAAAGGTCAAGCAGAGGAAGGCCGTAGAGGAATTCAATCCCGAGGATATTATCAAGAAGAGGTCGAGAGAGATCGACCTAGAGCTGTCATTTTCACATCTCACCGGGCGTGAGCGCGTAATTTCGGGCACCGACGGAGCCTATTCAGCAGGCATTATCAACGGCTGGGTTTGGTTCACATACCAGCGCGACAGCCACATGCTCAATCCCCTCGTTCCGCGGCAGGCCCAGGAGTCAGCCCGGAAAGACCAGGAGGTTCGAGCACGTATCTCCTATCGCAAGCCACCTACCGGTTCAAGCGTTCCCCATGCGAGTCGAACTCACGTCTACATGATGACGGCCGCCGGATCTCGGCTCATCAAAATCGGCGTGGCAAAGAACCCGATGCAGCGCCTTCGAGAGTTGCAGACCGGAAGTCCGGGAAAACTTGACGTTCTGTGGCTCGTCGAGGGAACCCGCGCACTTGAGAAAGCACTACATGGCAGACTCTCCGCCTATCGCGCCCGAGGCGAGTGGTTCGATCTCAATTCACTAGGCAATCCCGCAGAGGCGATCGAGAAGCATATCGCCGAAATTAGGGAGCAGAACAAGAGCCATCTGTCCCGATATTTCTACGAAGACGACGCCACGACCTCCTAGTGAGACGACGACCCGCCCCTGCCTTACGCACAAACCTGCCAGCCACTAATATTTAAAGCGAGTGGCCACCGTGGGTGTTGTGTCGTCGGCGGGCGGGAAGCTCCAGAACCTCGGTGGCGCGGGTGCCCCTGGCCGATGCCGGCAGGAATCGCGACATTCCTGCTGTTGGCGGTCAGCCGGTCAATGTCCTGACTTCCTTGTCGATGGAGTCGAGGGGCCCGCCCCCCATCGAGCGAGTCCAGAATCAGCCCAAGGGCACCCGGATGAGGCGGACCCCGCCTTCGTCCGGTCGGTCCACGCCGCCGCGAGCGATCCCGATGTGCTGAAGGACCCATTGCCTACGACGCTCTGCGGTGTCCGCACCGACCTGTTGGTGCACACGCACTACCGGGCTGGACCGACCCATTGGTACATACGCACTACCGGGCCAGTTACGGGGAGCCGTGGTACCCGGCAGAGTTTGAGGATCGTCGATGCCGTGAATGCGAGAGGGCCCTTCGGAACTGGTAGCGGGCCTGCTGATCAGCGACCGCGGCGACCGTTCGCCCTGCGGACGCTGATGCTCTGGCTCTACTTCCAGCTACCGTCCGCGCCCGATTCGGGCAACTGTCGCGGGAAGGTCAACGTCCCGTCGTACGCTGCTGCCAGCAACGTTGCCCACCGGTCGACGAACGCATCAAGGTCGGTTGCGTCCAGCGGCCTGAACGGGACAGCGACCTGATGAAGGTCCGTAGTCTCGAAGGCTCTGCGGGCGCCCACGTCCGGCCGGAGTGCATACGGCTCGGTTCGCGGATGCTGGTTGATCGTCGGGAAGGTCATGAAGGCGGTCTCGAACCATCGATATCGCCCGCCACGGGCGTTGCAGTACCACAAGGAGTGGGACCGTCCCCTGTACCCGTAAGTACCGACTCCGCCCGGGTTGGCGAACCCGGGGTGGGGCCCGGGATGGAAGTCGGGCACCTGAAGCGTCACGGCTGCGTAGGCGATGACGTCAAACGGTGGGGGCGAAGTACCGACCCAGTCGTGGGCGGGGCGGGCGGAAGAGAACGCGAGTGTCGCCCGGCCAAGGGTGAAGATCCATCCGTCCTGGCCCAGGTCCTGGACCGTCCCGGCCGGGGCTTGGTGCGCAATCTCCCTCAGCAGGATCTCCGAGATCCTGGTCAGGTCGGCTTCGCCGACCGCAAGGATCTGCTCCCGCCGTTCCGCCTCCGCGTTCCACTGGACGGACAGTCGACCTTGCTCGGCCCGTTGAGTCACCTCGGCCAGGTTCGCGGCGGCGAGCGCGGCCCGGCCGCCTTCAACGGCCGGCCCGCCCGCCCGGGTCAACAGGTCAAGAACCTCGGCAGGAGTTGGCCGGAGCTCGGGCAGCTTGTGAAGGCACTCCGCGACGAGGGCAGCCAGGATCGACGGTACGCCTGGGAGCCTGGGCGGTGCCTCGTGGACGTGCTGGCGACGGAGGTCTTCGCGCGTCGGCCCGAGGAAGGGGAGGTTGCCGCTGAGCAGCTGGAACGCGATGACGCCGAAGGAGTACACGTCAATGGCCACCGTCTGGTGGTCGTAGTTCCAGACTTCGGGGGCCTGGTACCACGGAGTCCCGGCCCCCTTCCAGGTGTCCATCGTCCCTGTCGTTGCATCGGCATAGCGTGCGAGGCCGAAGTCCGCCAGGCACCAGCGTCCGCCCAGCAGCAGGACGTTGGCCGGCTTGAGGTCGCGGTGAACCACGCCTTCGGCAAGGTCGGACAGCGCCAGCGCGATGTCCAGCAGGATGGTGATGGCCTCGGCGAGGGGGACCGTGCCTCCGGCTACCTTGAGGTGTGCTTCGAGTGATGTCTCGGCCAGCGGCATAACGATCACCCACGCAGCGGCTGGACCGCCCTTACTGAACTGCCACTCGGCGACCTCGCCCTTGTCGATCACGGGGACGACGTTGCGGGCCTTGACGTCGGCGAAGAGCAGCTCCCGTCCGGCGATCTCCCTGTGCTGCGGGATGAACTTCACGGCGGCCGAGGTGCCGTCCTCGGCAGTGGCCTCGAAGACCTCACCGAAACCGCCGGAGTCACCGATGCGCCTGCCGATCAGCCACCCCTTGGCGCCCAGCACCACCCGCGTCTCTTGCACGCCGCCATCGTCCCATCAACGTTCGAAGTGCCAGCCGCGCACTCGCGCCGTGCTGGACACCGTCAGCATTGCCTCCAGGATAGTTGGGATTCTGACGCGCAATCATCCAGCATTCGCAAGCCGCTACCTGGGCGTTCAGCGAAGGCGCGGTCCATGCTGATCCTGCTGGATCTGCTGCGGGCGGGGTTGCAGCGGCTGCCGCTGCTCAGCCGGACGCTGGACCGGGACCTGGCGCTGGTCGGCGGACTCGACGCGGCGGTTCGGCGCGGGCCGGGCGGTGCGGGTGGCGGGCTGTCCGCCGCGCTGGTGGAGCTGGTCGCGGTGGGCCTGGCGCTCGGCCTGGCGGCCGGCTCGGCGGCGCTCGGCGAGGGTGGGCTGACGCCGTTCCTCGGTCTGCTGCTGCTCGGACTGGGTGGCCTCGGCCGTGAGCTGGCGGCGTTCGGCGAGCACCGTGCTGACCTGGTCGGCGACGTGCTGCTGGGCAAGGGCGGCGTCGTCCAGGCGCGGGCGGCCGGCGAGCCAGGCGGCGCCGGCCCGGACGGCGACGGTGCGCAGGATCTCGGCCTGGTCGGCCTCGGGCAGCGTGCGGTAGACGTCGGTGGCGAGTCGGCGGAGGGCCTGCTCGTCGCTGGTCGCGGTGGCCGCCACCGGGGCGTTCGAGGTGGCGATGTGCCGGGCGGCGATGGCGGCTTCGGCGGCCGTCCAGTAGGCGTGGTGGCCGGTTCGGCCTTCCTCGATGTAGGGGCCGGCGGGCTGGGCTGCGTTGTCGTCGGTGACCCGGTACTGGTCGCGGTAGGCGGCGACGACGGCGAGCTGCTGCTGCCACTGGGTGCGCTGGGTGGGGTCGGTCGGGGCTTCGCCGAGGGTCCGGCTCCACGCCAGGCGGTTCTCCACGGTGCGGTCGGCGAGCACCGAGAGCCGGTTGGCGATCAGGGCGGCGCTGTCGGTGAGGTAGGCGTGGTGGAGCGGGTTGGCCGCGGTGGAGCGCGGCACGGCGCTGATCCAGGCCGGGAGGTCGGCCCGGCCGGAGGCGGCGCGGGTGTGGGCGAGGGCCTGCTGCTGGGCGTGCTGGAGCAGTTCGGGCAGTGCGGTGCGGCCGGTCACCTCGCAGAGGGCGGTCTCCGCGGCGGTGCCGGTGTTCTCGATGGCCTTGAGGGTCCAGGCGAGGGTGCGCCAGAGCTCCGCTTCGGCGCGGTCGCCATGCTGGTCGGCGGTCGCGGGGGCCTGCGCGGCGAGGGAGCGGCCGATGCGCCAGGCCAGGACCTGGCTGAGGCTGTCGGCGCCGGTGAGCGGGCGGCTCTCGGCGACCTGGCGCAGCAGGGTGGCGGGTTCGTGGCCGGCGCTCTCGGCGCGGCGCAGGGCGGCGGTGAGGGCGGGCCAGGTGTTCTCGCCCAGGGCGCGGGTGGCGTGCTCGTCGCCGAGGACGGTGGCGGCGAGGGCCTGGTGGCGGAGGGCTGCGGGGGCCTGCTGGTGGTGCTCGGGGATGCCGTCTTCGGCCAGGGTGGTGCGGGCGGCGCGGGTCAGGGCGGTGACCGGGTCGCTCGTGCCGGTGGTGTGGGTGGCGGCGGTGGTGAGCAGGGTGGTGGTGTCGCGGCCGGTGCGTTCGGCGGCGGCCAGGGCTCCGGCGAGGTGGGGCCACTGCGGGTGGGTGGTGACCTTGTCGGTGGCCGTGTTGAGCGCGGTTGCGGCGGTGGTGGCGTAGCGGTTGAGGGTGTCGGTGGAGACCTGCGGGTGCGCGTCGGCGGCCTGGGCGGCGGCGGGCGCGATGCGCAGGGCGGCCGGTTCGGTGGTCGCGGCCTCGGGGTCGAAACGGTGGGCGGGCAGGCCGGTGTGCGCCGCCAGCAGGACGGCGTAGCGGGTGGTGTCGGCGGTGGTCGGGGCGTTGAGGTGGGCGGGGGCGGGGCGGTCTTCGGTGATGGTGTTCAGGCGCCAGGCGAGGGCCTGGGCCGGGGAGTCGGCGGTGGTCAGGTCGCCACGCCAGGTGGCGGCGGCGAGCAGGCGCTCGGGCTGCCAGCCGGCGGCTTCGGCGTTGCGCAGGGCGCGGGTGACGGCGGTCATCGCGTCGTCGGTGGTGATCTGCTCGGCGAGGGCGGGGCCGAGGAGTCGGTGGATCAGCTGGTGGTAGTAGGGGGCGGTCAGGGTCTCGACGGCGTGCTGGTGGCGGGGCGCGAGCGTGGCCAGGGAGACGGCGTCCTCCTGGGCGCTGCGGATCGTCTCGGTGGCGGAGAGCTGAGCGCCCTCGCGGCTCAGAACGCGCTCCAGGACTTCGCGGGCGGCGAAGGAGTCGGGGTCGTTCTTGGGCTGGTCGAGCTGCTCGTCGGTGTCGAACGGGAGGAGTTCGTGGGTGGCGGTGTAGAGGGTGGTCGTGTGGCGGGCGCGGGTGAGCTGGACGTACAGCTCCTCGCGGGTGGTGTCGTCGGTGACCAGGGGGTGGGCAGTGTCGACGGTGCCGCCCTGGGAGCGGGTGATGGTGGAGGCGTAGAGCAGCTGGACGTCAGCGGCGACGTACTCGGCGGGCAGGGTGAGGCGTCCGCGGTGCTCCATGTGGCGGACTTTGAGGGAGCCGTCCTCGTGGCGCTTGAGGATCTCCCAGGCGTCACCGTTCTTGAGGAAGTCGCGGCCCCGGTTGGTGGTGAGCTTGCGGTCGTTCTTGCGGGTGACGATCCAGTCGCCGCGGCCCGCGCGGTTGCCGTCGCGCAGCAGGACGCCGTCGGCCTCGACCTGGCCGGCGGCGACGCGGTCCTCGCGGGCGCGGGCGGACAGGGCGGTGACGTCGGTGCCGGTACGGGCGCTGATCAGGGTGGTGCGGCCCGCGAGCATGTCGGTCTTCCAGCCTTCGTAGGCGGCTTCGACCATCGCGGTGCGCGAGCCGCTGACCACCCGCTGGTTGGTGAAGTAGAAGTCCAGCGCGGCGGTGTCGCCGGTGCGGATCTTGAGGGTGGCGGCGGCTTCGGCCTTGTCGCTGAACCGGTGGAGCGTGGTGAGCTCGACGGCGCCGGCCTCGGCGGCGATGAGCCGCAGCGCGCCGCCCGCTTCGACGCTGCTGAGCTGGCGGTAGTCGCCGAGCAGGCGCACGGTCGCGCCGCGCTGGGCGGCGATCTTGACGAGGTTGTCCAGGTTGAGGGTGCCCGCCATCCCTGCCTCGTCCACCAGGACGACGTCGCCCGGGTTCAGGACGAAGCCGGCCCGGCTCTTGGGCACCTTCTGGCCGCTGAGCAGCTCGCCCATGTACTTGCCGCCGGTGTACTCCCAGAGGAACTTGTGGAGGTTCTCCGCGGGCTGCTTGAGGTCCTCGGCGAGGACGGCGGCGGAGGCGGCGGAGGTGGCGAGCGGGACGACGCGCTGGCCGGCCTGGTTGGCGACGTGGACGTACGCCTGCATCGCGGTGGTCTTGCCGGAGCCGGCCGGGCCGAGGCCGAGGGAGACCAACCGGGGGTCCGTGACGAACGCGGTGACGAGGGCGCGCTGGCCCTCGTCGAGTGCACGGTTTCGGGCCTCGAAGCCGTCCAGGGCGGCGCCGACGAAGGCCGGGTTCGGGCCCTCGGTGACAGGGGTGAGGGCGGCGGTGACTAGGCGGCGCTCGGCGTCCAGGATGGCGGTGCTGGTGTAGCGGGTGGAGGCGTGCTGGACGAATACGGAGTCGCCGTTGGCCCGGCGCAGTTCCTCGGGCTCGGTGAGCAGGGAGGGGGCGTCGATGCGGACGCTGTGCGCCGGGGAGATGGCCTCGGCGAGGATCGCCTCGACCAGTTGCCGGTGCTCGGTGGTGCTGGTGGCGGGGTGCTCGGAGCGGGCCAGGCGCTCGGCGTGGGCGCGCAGGTTCCACACCGTCCACACCGCGCGCTCCTCACCGACAGCGGCGATCACGGCGGCGGCGAGAGAGGGGATCTCGACGGGCTTCGGCTCCTCCTGGGCGGCGGCCGGGGCGCTTTGAGGCGCGGGAACGGCCGCCATCACGCGGTGGACGATGTCCTGGCCGTGGGCGGTGGTGACGGTGTGGGTCCAGTCGGCGCGCATCTCTTCGAGGGAGCGGGCGGCCTTCTTGCCCTCGCGGGTGTCCAGGTTGGCCTGGCGGGCGAGCTGGTGGGTCATGCCGCGGGAGGGGTCGTGCCCGTGCTCGCGCCGGTACTCCCGAAGGAGTTGCTCGTAGCGGGCTTCGATCTCGGTCCGGCGGGAGGAGAAGTGGGTGATCGCCTCGACGGGGACGCCGACGATCTCGCGCACCGGCTGGCGCTTGGTGACGGAGTCCTCTCGGGCCTCGAAGGTGACGCCGAGACGGGCTGTCAGCTCGGTCTCGAACCGGGAGTTGTAGAACTCGGAGGTGGCCACGGTCATCGCCAGCAGGCCGCGGGCGTCGAGCGATCGCCACTTCCCGTCGACGCCCTGGATCTTGTTGGCGACGACAAGGTGCGTGTGCAGGTTGGGGTCGCCGGCCCGGCTGTCGTAGTGGTCGAAGGCGACGGCGACCAGGCCCTTGGTGTCGATCTGGGCCTGGCCGGTGCTGCCGGTGCGGGTGTGTGCGGCGTGCTCCTCCAGCAGCTCCAGCGCGGCGTCGCGGGCGGCCTCGTGGGCCTCGCGGACGGCGACGCGGACCTCCGGGCGCTCGTCCAGTGCCCACAGGACCGCCGCGGACTTGACCGGGGCGAAGACGAGGTCGAACCCGGCGACGGCGGCGCGCTGGCGGCGGGACTCCTCGTGCTGGACCTTCTTGATCTCGGCGCTCGTGGGCGCCCGCCGGGCTTCCTTCTCGATGACGGCCAGGCGCCGGTCGACGCGCTCGGCGAAGGGGTCCAGCGGCTCGTACTCGGGGTACTTGCGGCCAAGGGTGGCGGCCTTGACGGCGGCGGCCTGGACGGCCTTGAGCTGGTCGTCGTCCATGTCGGCGCGCACGTTGGCGGCCAGGTACTCGTCGATGATGCGCTGGGCGTCCGGGTGCTGGCCGAGGCCGAAGAGGTGCTTCATCTGCTGCTCGGTGACGGTGGTCCCGTCGAGTCCGAGCAGGGGGGCGCCGCGGCCGAGCCAGACGCCCGCCGGGTTGCCCTTCTGGGTGTAGTACTCCTCCGCGGACTGACCCCGCTGACGCTGTACGTCGCCGCCCGCGACCTGGCGCGTCAGGTAGGTGTAGCCGTTGCCGGCGGTGAGCTTGTGGATGGTCATCAACGCAACCACCCCCAGCTTTCCGGAACCTGGATGAGGGTAGGTGCGACGGCTATTCGAGCCGCCGATTCACCTACCTCATCAAATGCCATGCGAGTACTTTAGCCCCGCGCAGCGGACCATGCTCAGAATATCTGCAAGAGGTGTCTGGATGGCTTGGCGATTCTGGCATATGGGCAGCTCAGGGCGCTAGAAGCGCTGGATATGTGACGTGCGACTCGGATTCTCTATCGACTTTTCTCAACGTTTATCGAAGGCTATCGAGAGGGATTCAAAGGGGTTTGCAGCCTAGGCTTTATCGGCTATATTCGATGCATGAGCGGAAGAATTTCGACGTCGCGGGCCAATGCGGTTCGGGCGGCACAGCAGGCGAAGGCAGCGCGGGACGCGGAGCGTCTTCGGCGCGAGCGGCAGGTGGAGGCGGCGCTGGCCGACTTCTACGAGCAGACGGGGAGGGCGGAGCAGCTGCGGGCGACCGCGCGTTCTCGGGCGGAGAAGCTCCTGGCGGACGCGGAGGCTGCGGCATTGGAACCGGAGCGGCTGGCGCGGGAGGCGGTGGCGGCGCTCGCCGATATGGGTGAGCCGCGTGATCAGATCGCGGAGCTGACGGGGCTGTCGCTGCCGGAGGTCCGGGCGATCCTGGCAGACATCACCGGGGCCGGGAAGCCGCGCGGCGACCGCCGTGGTGCCGCAGCGGTCGCGGCGGTGGCGCCCGGGTCTGGAGGCGCGGCGGCTGGCTCCGGCGCCACGGGGGACGGTGACGTCGTGCAGGGGTGATCGGCAGAGGCCGGGCGCCGTTCGTCACCGCTTCGGCTGCGGACAGCGTGAGACGATGTGCCGCATTCGAACTACCCCGAGGACGTACCGGAAATGAACCAGGACCTTGAGCAGTGGGTTCAGTGGGCTGCGCTGTTCGGCGGCGCTCTGGTGGCCCTGGGCGCGCTGGTCCGCTCTGCCTGGTACGGCCTGGAGGGCCGGCACGGCGGCTCCCCGGTCGGCGGGCTCATTGCCGGAGCGGTCATCCCCGCGATTCCGTGGCTGGCGTTCAAACTGCTCCCCACGGTCTGGGGCTCGGTGGCGGACGCGGCACCCGCCGAGTCGGCGCCGGCTGACGGCGGCGGCTTCGCGGTGCCGTGGGGCGCTATCGGGCTGGCGGCGGGCGCGGTCGTGACGGTGGCCGGTGTGGCGGTGGTGGCTGCGGCCGTGAAGAAGCGCCGGACGGACGACCGGGCCGCGCGGCTGCGGCTGCGCCGTGTCGAGGATCGGCACGATGCCGTGCTGGAGCAGTACGGGGAGTTCACTGGCGACATCCTGGCGGTGTTGGAGCGTCCGTTGCTGGCGGATGTCGCTGTGCGGGAGACGGCCGATCTGGTGCACGCGCTCGCGGCGGCGGCCGACGCCCGGTCCGTGGCCGGCTCCGACGGCGCGGTGGAGTACGGGCGGGCCGTGACGGCGTTGGAGATCGCTTGGCAGGTCGCTGACCGCCATGCTCGCAGGGTCGGCACGGCTCAGATGCCGGAGCGGGAGCGCGCGGCGGTGGAGCAGGCCCAGCGGCTGCTGCGCACCGCGGTGGGTGACGGAGCGTCCGACGCCGAGCGTCAGAGCGCCTACCGCCGGGCTGTGCGATTGCTGGACGGCATCGTGGTGATCCCCCGGGAAGCGACGGCGGCGATCGAGGGGGGGGACCCGGCACCACATGCTCCTCAAGTCCTACCCCGAGGCCGCCCGCGCCGGAGACACCGAGCCTGTGAGGCGGTAGGCGGGGCTACCGGCCGTGCCGTTCGGACACGGGCGGAAGACGGAACGACGACGGCGCCGCCGACCTGTTGGCCGGCGGCGCCGTCGTCGTGTTCTGGGCTGCTACCCGGCGGCCGGGGGGTTCCAGAAGGCGTCGAAGGCCCGGGGGTCGTACCGCCTGCCGTCCTCGGTGTCGATCGGGTGCGGAACGGGCTGGCCGGCTTCCTGGGCACGGGCGATGCGCTTGCTGATCGCGCTGAGGCTGACCCCGTAGTGCTTGGACAGCTCGGTCGCGGTTCGGAGCGGTCCGGCGAGCCACGCACGGTGCTCGGGGCTCCCCTTCTCGTCGTAGCCGAATGCGCGCAGCACGGCGATCTGCTCGGCGCTCGGCTTCCCCATCGCGGGCAGGTAGCCGAGTTCGACCAGGACGGCGGTCGGTTCGGCTCCGA
Source organism: Kitasatospora sp. NPDC088779 (assembly GCF_040685395.1). Lineage (NCBI taxonomy): Bacteria > Bacillati > Actinomycetota > Actinomycetes > Kitasatosporales > Streptomycetaceae > Kitasatospora > Kitasatospora sp. NPDC088779. The sequence continues at coordinate 195,442 of NZ_JBFBHW010000011.1, forward strand.
GCGGGCCGGACTCCGGCAGGTAGCCGAGGTTCCAGAGCAGCGGCAGCAGGGTGGCCGCCGGCCACACCCGGAGGCGGCCGACCTTCCCGGAGCTGAGTTCGGCGATCTCGGGACGGCGGACCAGGGTCTTCACTGCCTCCTTCCCCTTACCGGTGAGCCGCTCGATCATCGCGGTGGTGAGCACGTCGAGCACCGGCGGTGCGGTCGGCGCCTGAGTCGGGGCGGGCGGCTGGGTGGCGCCGCGGGGACCGGTACGGCCGGCCCGTCGGCCGAGCCACGCCTTGACCTCGCCCCAGTTGTAGGTGCCGAGCGCGTCGGCGGCGGGGAACGGGTCGGTGCTGGTCCTGTACGTGGAGGGCAGCCGGCTGACGGTCTCACGCAGGCCACCGGTCCGGCTCGCGATCTCGGTGAGGGTCACGCGGTCACTGTCGTCCCCCGGCAGTTCCTCCGCGTTGATGCGTGCGGCCTGGTTGTCGCGCATCCACGCGGCTACCGGTTCACGCGGGTACCGCTGCTCGCGGTGGTCGCCGGACTCCTCGGGCTCGGGCCACCCTGGGTCCTTGGCGAGGCGGCGGACGGTGGACTCGGACAGCCCGGTCGCGTTGCTGATGTCGGCGACGCTGAGGCTGTCTGAAGCGGCGGCGTCCAGCCGCTCGGCGAGCGTCGGGGCGGGGGCCATCGGCTGGGCTCCTTGGGGTGAGTGTTCAGGGGGAGGCGCCCTCCCCGGCTCGACATGCACTAATCTACCTGCGCGAGGTAGCGGTCTTTCGGGATCGGGCTTCGTGGGAGGGGGCCAGCGGCTTGCCCAGCCGATCCTTGAGGTCGGCACGGCTTCGGCCGTGCTGCTGGCCCCCGTTTTCGGCTCCGCTCACGCGGTGAGCGTGACCGGGAGCGCGAGTTCGCTCTGGTGGTGCAGACGTTCCCACCATGCCCCGAACGCCGGTCTCTCCTTGTCGATGACCCCGGCCGGTGCGAGGGCGAGCGTCATCTCGATCGCGGGGTATCCGCTGGTTCGGGGGATGATCTCGGCCCGGGTGATCCCGTACTGGTCGGTGCGGGCTCGGCCGTCGGCGATGGCTGTCAACATGGCGGCGGCGTCGGCCCGGCTGCCGGTGAACCTGCTCCGTACGCTGCGCCAGGCGGCGCCCTTCGCCGTGGGGTCGTCGCGGCGTGGGTGGATGATCCGCCGGACCTCGTAGACGCTCCAGCGCTGGTGCCGGAGGTGTTCCTCGAACGCGCCGAGGGCGTCGGCCAGCCCATGGGTGCGGGCGAGGTCCTGGGCGGCGATGGTGCCGTACAGCTTGGAGCGCGGGTTGAGGGCCATCGCGGTGTACTCCAGGGCGAGCGCCTGGGCGCCGACCGCCGGCTCCGCACGCCAGCGCTCGATCAGCTCGGCGCGCCCGCGCTGTCCTGCCGAGAAGGGGCAGTAGCCGCACGCGGACCTGGACCACGGCTCGCCGAAGAGGTCGAGCAGGTACTGCTCGCACTGCTGGCGGTCCCATCCCCAGTCGTCGATCAGCGGGTACTCGGGGATGCGGCCGAGGGCGGTGTAGCTCTCGTCCCGCTCCGCCCGGCGGAGTTCCTCGCTGGCGAAGCCGAGGACGTGCCGGAAGGGCCCGTCGAATTCGTCGCCCAGCCACCCGTCGAGCACTTCGCCCTTCGCGTGCTGGCTGCATAGCCGGCGCTTGGCCGCGATCTGCGGGACGGTGCCGCTGGCCCGGAGTTCGTCGGACAGTCGCCACGGTCCCCGTGTGATCAGTCGGCGCGGGGAGCGGGAGTCGTCCAGCACGGTGTGGCCGCCGCGCTGGTTGGTCCGGCTGATCTGGACGAACCTCGTGCCGGTGTCGCGCAGCAGCGGCAGCAGGTGCTGTTCGACCAGACGCCGGGTGATGTCCGGCTCATCGCCCGTCATCGCGGTCAGCACCGTCAGCCGGTCGAGCGGAAATCTTCGACTGGTCGGCTCGGTCAGCCAGCGGGCGGCGATGGCGGCACTGTCCACGCCCATGCCGAAGCTGAACACCACTGGCAGGTCGGTGTGGGTCGGTGCGGGGTTGGTACGGATCATGCGGCGCACACCCCCGTACGGCTCGGAAGCGTACGGGGGGCGGCCCCGTACGGGTGCAGGGGCCGTACGGAACCGGTGTCCTCACGCTCGGCGGCTTCGATGATCCGGGCCATCGACAGGTCACGGCGGAACGGCTGGCCGATCTCTTCTTCGACCAGGGCGTAGTCGAGTGCGGTGTCCGGTGCCATCCGTGCGGCGGTGATGAGGGCGCGGCGTCCGGCGAACGGGCACAGGCGGCAGCTCAGGCGGTCGAGGTGTTGGTAGACGGGGTGGGGCGGTATTCCGCTGGCCCGTACGGTCTTCCACACGTCGTCGGTGCTGAGGTCGTGTACGGGCAGCCAGGTGGTGATCTGGCGCCGGCCGGAGCTCGCCGCTCGATCCGGGGCGACCACGGGGCGGCGGGCACGAACCGTGCTCTCGGCAGCGCGCAGCCCGAGCGCGGTGACGATGTGCGCGGGTCGGCCGCTGATGCCGAGGCGGGTGGTCAGCTCGGTGTAGTACTTCCGGGCAACGTCCCGTTTCAGGTAACTGCGGCAGAAGGGGGTGCCGGGGCCGGGCCAGCGGCCCCGGGCGCGGACCAGGTCGAGCAGGCCGCCGCGCTCGCGGCGGCGCACTTCGAAGTGCAGTCCGTACGCGGCTGCCTGCTGTGCCGCGAGGGCGGGGACTCCGTCCCACTCGGCGTCGCCAAGGTCCAGGTGGAGGACGACGGTGCGTTCCAGCATCTCGGGGGTCGCGGTGGTGGCCCACCGGTGGAGCATCGCGGCGGAGTCCTTGCCCGCGCTGTTGTTGATCACGTAGGCGTCCGCGTCACGCAGCTGCGGCGGTATGTGGAGGGTGGTGCTCATGTGCGGGTTCCTCGTACGGGTTCGGTGCGGGTCGGGAGGTGGGCGGGAGGGGACGTTCGTCGGCGTCCCGGGGCGTGCGGATCGGGCTGGGGGGCTGCGGGCCGACCGTGTGGTCGGGGGGCTCCTGGGTGTGGCCGGGTTCCGTACGGCGGAGGAGCGTGCGGGCGTCGGCCACGCGCTTCTCGCACCAACTCCGGCTGTAGCCGGTGCCGGCGGTCAGCGCGGCGTAGTCGGGGCGCCAGTCGGGGTCGGCCCGCATCGCGGCGAGCAGCTCGGTGATGACGCGTAGGCTGCTCGGCCGCTCCGTCGGCGGCTCGGTGGCCGGCTGCTCGTCGGGCTCGTCGGCTTCGGCGTCGTCGGCCGGATCGACTGGGTCTTCGGCCTGGTCCTGGTCGTCCAGCTGAGCTGGGATCGGGTCGGGTGGTGGAGGGTCGGCCGCGACGTCCTGGTGCTCGTGGGTTTCTGGCTCGGCGGGCCGTGGCGGTGCGGGATCGGCAGAGCGGCCGGAGGGGCGGGACTCGATGATTCCGGCGGCAGCGAGGAATGCCAGGCTCGGCCAGGCGGCCATCACGTATCCCCACGTGGTGGGTTGGGCGACGGCCAGGTTCGCGGCCAGGCTCATCGCGACGCCGAGGACCAGGACGCCGCGGGGCCAGCGGGCGGGTTGTCCGTGCCGTTTGCGTCGGCGGATCTCGGAGACGGAGCCGAGGGCCATCAGCTCGACGCTGACGGCGATGGCGTAGGCCACCCATCCGGTCTGGCCGGCTTCGGTGGCGGTCTGGACGACGTGGGTGAAGCTGACGGCGAACGCGCAGACGCCGAGGATGCCGACGGTGATGTCCGCAGTGAGCGCGTCCGTGTCGGGACGGGTCGGGGTCACGATCTTGTTCTCTCGGGTTTCGTGGGCGGGTGCGGTCCGGTTGCCCTCCGGGCCGCACCCGTTCGTCGGTCGGTGTGGAGCGTGGTGTCAGTGCGCGGTGCTCAGGTGCCGAAGGCGTTCGCCGTCCACGTAGCCCTTGCCGGGCGCTTGGGTCGACCACTCGCCGCAGGTGCACACGGCCTTGGAGTACGCGCGGCCGGGGCAACCCTCAACGAGGGGCCGGCCGCTGGTGGTGTGCCGGTGCTCGGGAGGGCACACGGTGCCGTCGGCGTGGTGGTCGGTGCGGGGCGCGCGGAACCGCGCGGGGGTGGGGTCCTGCGGTTGGCGGGCCCGGGGCAGCGCCGGGCAGGCGGTGTTGCTGGTGCGGGCGAGGCTCTCCTGGTGGGCGTCCCACTCGGCCGCGGTGTGGGCGTCGCCGACGCACAGCGGCTCGGTGTGGTCGTACCAGGTCTTCCGGTCGCCCGCGACGATGCGTTCGGCCACGGCCTTGGCCGCGTCGGCGGTGGGTGCGAGGACGGGGACCACGTGCACGGTGATGACGTCGATCGGGACGATGTACTGGGGCATGTTGCTGACTCCTGCGGTGCTCGGGGCGGGGCCCTGCGGTCTGGCCGGGCCTCGGCGCGGTCCGGATGGGCTCCGGGCCGCACCGGGGCCGGTCAGGCCACCAGGGCGGTGCGGTGGCTGAGCGGACCGGGCCGGTGGTCCGTGAGGCGAGCGGGGAGCATCTTCACGTCGTCGCCTTCGCGGGCCCAGTCGGAGCTGTTGCCGGAACCGGTGCGGTGGATGACGAACAGGTCTCCGCCGTCGGCGGGGACGACCACTCGGGCTCCGTGCGCGCTCCACCCGGCTCCGGTCTCCGAGGGCGGGGCCTCGCTGGCGATGCCGTAGCGGACGCGGCCGTCCTGCTCGGTCCAGCGCTGCCAGCCCTTGCCTCGGCACCGGATCTTGCTGGGTGTCGGGACGCGGTGGGAGTCAGGCCCGATGGTCACTGTCCGGCCGGGGCCGGTGGCCCGGGACCTGCCCAAGGCGAACTGCACGACCTTGGTGTGCTTGGTCTGCGCCCCAGCCTGGAGCGGGGTGCAGACGGTGACGGGGTACTCCTCGCCGGGCAGGCGGAGCGTGGTGGTGAGGGTGTCGGGGATGTGCACTGGAGGTTCCTGGGGCTGGCTGGGTGGTGGGAGGTCAGGCTGCGGGGGTGCCGGCCAGGTGCTCCCAGTGGGTGCCGGTCCAGAACTGGGTCGCGGCTCCCGGGGTGAGCGGCAGGCCGAGGGCTTCACGCGCGCGGCGGCGGTCGTCCGCGGTGGCGGGCAGCGGGATGGTGCCGCTGATGGTGACGGTGCGGTCCGGAGCGACCTCGCGGAGCAGGGTGCGGCCCTGGATCGCCTGCGCACGCAGGGAGCGGGCGACGTTGAACTCTTCGATCAGAAGGTCCAGCAGCAGGGAGAGGCAGATCGGCTGGCCATCCAGTCGGCAGGCGTCGGCGAAGCGGGCGAAGTCGGCCACCTCGAAGTCGCCGTGGGGCACGAACTCCGTGGCGTCTCCGTCGCCGTAGTTCTGGGCGGTGCCGATCTTGCGGCCTGCGTGGCTGAGGATGGCCAAGAACGGGGTCGCCCGGAGCAGCGCCAGCTCGTGGCAGCTGGTGATCTCGTAAGTGGGCTGGTCGGGGGTCTGGAGCCCGGTGTGGGGCAGGGTGGGCACGCGCTTCTCCTGGTGGTGGTTGAGGGGTGAAGGTGGGCAGCGAGGGGCGCCGCGCGGGGTTGGGCCGTGGTGCGGGGTCGATCCCCGCAGCTCGGCGCTCCCGGCCGGGGGCCGCCCGGTCTGCGGGCGGCAGGGGCCGGCGGGCGGGTGGCGGGGCGGTGCTGCGGCGGGTGAGCTGCGGGAGGGGTTGGGCCGTGGTGCGGGGTCGATCCCCGCAGCACGGCGCTCCCGGCCGGGGCCGCCCAGCTTCGCGCTGGGCGGCTGGTGGTTCGGTCAGCCGGGCTGGTCCGCCTCGGTGACCGTGTCCGTCAGCTCGCGGACGACGGCTTCGATGCTGATGGTCACCCGGTGGAGCTGGTCGCGGGCCTGGGCCTCGCGGTCGGCGCAGAGCGTGTAGTAGCTCTCTTCGTCGGCGGGGTCGACGGGGAAGTCCTCGCGGTTGGGGTCGTAGGACGGCAGATCCTTGCGGAACTTGTCCTCCCACTCCTCTTCGAAGGTGGTGACCTCGGCAACGAGGTTGCGAAGGCGTTCAACGACGGTGTTCAGGGGGCGTCCCGGTTCTCGCGGTGGGCTGGTGGTAGCGGCCTGTGCCGGGCCGCCCGGCCACGGTGGGCCGGGCGGCGGGTCGGTCACAGGGAGGCGGCCAGCTCCATGGCGCGGATGCCGAGCGCTTCGACCTCGTGGGCGTCGTCGGCGTCGGGGAGGGTCTGGGCGACGGAGGTGACGGCGTGCATCACGCCACCGGCGGACAGGTCTCCGCCCTGGATGAAGTGGGCGAAGATGTCGGCCCGGCGCTCCTCGGTGAACTTGAGCCGCTGGGCGACGGTGGTGATGGTGGCTTCCGGGTTCTTGACCCGGGTCGCGGCGGTCTCCTGGATGGACCGCAGCTGTCGGACGACGTAGTCGTGATCAAGGAAGGTGCTGACGGCGTCGGTGGTCTGGGAGGTGACCAGATCGAGCGTGCGGGACTGGGTGGTGTTGCTCCACCGGATCACCCCGTCCTGCTGCTTGCCGCCGATGTGCACGGACCGCATGACGTCCTTGGTGATCACCATCCCGTTGTCGCAGACCTGGACGACCAGCCGAGGCACGATGGTGAACGCCCCGCACCCGGTTTCGGAGTTGGAGATCTCGAACCCGGCGAACACAGTCGGGTTGTCCGCGCCGCGTGCGCCGCTGAACGGGCTCCGGTAGTGGCGCAGCAGCTCGGGGGCGTAGGCACTGACCTGCGGGGCGGTGATCTTGACGTACATCTTCCGGTCGGTGAGGTCACACTTGTCCAGCCGGACCTCGACACCAGCGTCTCGCACACCCTGGAGCGCGGCGGTCAGGATGTCCAGATTGTCGATGATCCGGTAGCTGGGGCTGAGGAAGGCACGGGCGGTGCCGGTGTCCTCGCCCTGGGCCGGCGTCAGCGTGCGGACCATGAACGACTTGTCGGCCCGGCTCTCATGGGAGAGCCACCCGTTCACGTTGGCGTCCCACAGGTCAGGGGCCTCGATCCGGACCTTGCGCAGGTAGCCGACGGGGATGCCGAGCTTTTCGGCCACGCCGGATTCGGCCACGTCGGTGAGCCGGAACTCCCCTGCCTTGCGGGTGACTCCGTCCGGGGTGATGTCGTGGTCCGCCCCGGCGACGATCAGCCGGCCGCCCTGGGCGTGGATGTTCTGCACCGGGGCGACGACGTCGGTCTTGCGGGGGTGTTCGTCCTTGAGAATGCCCACGATCTCGTGGAGGGTCGCGTTGCGGGTGGAGGTCCTGGCCAGGGTGATGGTCATGTGTGAGTCCTTCGCGCGGGTTCGTCTGTCGTGGGCGTCGGCCGGGGTTGCCCTCCCCACCCAACAAGAACAATATTACCTCATTAAGGGTTTTTCGTCAACCCTATGAGCATGGTCGTCAGGTTGCGGCGTTCACTTCGTCCGACATCGCGCGGAAGTGGGACGCCGTGACGGCAGCGGCCCAGCGTCGGGCACGTGCGGAGGCGGCCCCGGCGGATGCCCTCCATGCGGCTGCGGCGGGCAGGCCGGGCCGGACCGGCAGATCGGGGCTGATGACGTAGTGCGCGCCGGGCAGGTAGGCGTCACGCCACGCATCACCGATGGTATGGAGTGCCAGTACGAACGACCAGCACAGTTGCCGGTGCGGGGTGCATCCACCCCCGAAGGGAGCGGAGGCCACTCGGGAGTTGGCGGCGACCAGGAAGAGGTCGAGGTCGACAAGCGCGCGGCATGCCTGCCCCCAGTCGGGGACAGCGAGCACGGGGGTGGGTGGCAGCTCCGCCAACTCGGCGGGGGCGACCTCCCGGACCACTGCGGCGGCAGCGTCGAACCGCTCGCCGATGACGGAGAGGACCGAGAGCACTTCCCGCGAGCGGGCCGGGCGTGCCACGTCGGCATCGTGCTGAACGTCGATGATCTTCAAAGGTGAGGTCTCCCTGGAGGGCTGGGACGGGGCCCGGCGGACCGCCGGGCCAGGCGGCAGGCTCAGCGCAGGCCGGCCGCCCAAAGCAGGCCCGCGAAGCCACGGGCGACGGCAGAGAGGTCATCCCGGCCCCGGGTCCATGTCGGCGCCCGATCATTGCGGACCTGCGCGTCGGGGTCCGCCCACATCTGGCCACGGAACAGGGCGTACTCCTCGCCCGGGGCAGGGATGCGCAGCTCCCACGTGCCGAGCTCCTCGCACATGACCTGGACGGCGTAGGTGCGAGCCTCGCGGACGATCACGACCGTCCGGGGCGCGCGGGGGATGCCCAGTTCGGTGAGCCGGTGGTCAAGGTCCACGGCGGCGGCGAGACGCTCGGCGTAGGGGAGTTCGGCGATGGCGTCGGCCGTGAGCCAGCACCAGGCGCAGCCCGACCCGCCACTGTGGCCGCACTCGGCCCGATTCGCCGCATTGATCTCCTGGAGCCGGGCGCGGTCGAGAGTGGTCGTCATGCGATGACGCCTTTCGTTCGATGGGTCGTGGGTATCGGTCGGGGTTGCCCTCCCCTCCCAACAAGAACAATATTACCGCACTGAGGGTTTCTGGTCAAGTCTTAGGATGTGGATGCGCTCACGGGCCAGACGACTGACAGGCCGTCAGATCAACAGGCGCACCTCCCCCGTCCCCCCGACAGCTGCCTGGGGTCCGGGGCAAAGAGGCCGTCCGGGTCAAGGGCCGGCCGCAGGCCGGTGGCGTGCCACGCGACCGAAGGGAGCGCCCTTGAAGCGGGCGGCCGGCTCCGGATACTGGGCCGCGAAGGGGGGCCGGGGGAACCGCGCAGCGGGGCGCCCGGACCAGAAGAACGCCGCGCCGAAGGCGCGACCGAACCCGCCGCCGAAGGCGGCTGGCGGGGAACCCGCCCGACAACACCGCCGCGCCGAAGGCGCGACCACTCCCCCACCAACCCCCGGCAGCCAGCGCGGCCGGAGGTGGCGGTCGAAATCAGAAGGAGTCGGGGAACCGCTCGCACGCGGCTTCTTCGCGGTATCGGCGGTAGGCCCAGAGGGCGAGTTCTTCCCGGTCGCCCCCAACGCCGGTGGCGTCGGCCAGGTGGAGCAGGGAGGTGATCAGGTCGCGGATGATCACGGCGACGCCTTCGGCATCGGCGGGCTCTCCCCGATAGGAGGCGGGGTCGGTGGAGACGAAGGCGCGGACGGCGACCAGCGCGGCGTCGGCGGCGTCGACGGCGGGGCGTTCGGGGGTGAGGATGGGCACATGGACTCCTTGCTGCCAGGCGGCGTGGGCGAGTGAGGGGATGCCGGACTAGGAGGCGATGGCCGGGATGTCGGCCGCGCGGGTCGGGGTGAAGTGGATGTCCCGTTCGACCATGATCGGGAGGGCCAGGAATCCCGGTTGCGCGGCGGGCTTGAGGTAGAGCTCCTCAAGCTCCACCAGGTGGATGTACCCCCACTCGCCGTCGGGGTAGTTGACCCTGGCCCATCCGAAGGCCAAGCCGGTGGACTGGTCCACCTCGGCGATGTACCAGTCCGAGTTTCCGGTGAAGTAGTGGATGTGGAGGGTCTTCTCCTCTACGGCCTGCCCATCGGTGGCGTACAGCTCGGGAATAGTCGCGAGGTCGGCGAACGGCGGGTAGAACTCGTGCCCTCGGGCGTGCCGATTCTGCTCGGGCATCGCTCCCCACGACCAGCTCGCGGGTTCGACGTTCGTACTGTGCAGCTCGGTCATGTTCGGCCTCTCGTTAGGCGCTTCGCGGGCCGGTCTTCGGGTTGCCCTCCCGTCGACCTGATGACATCAGCTTACCTCAATAGGGGTTTATGGTCAAGTCATGAGGCCCGAATGCGCGCCCGGGCCAGACAACTGACAGGCCGTCAGATCAACAGGCGCACCTCCCCCGTCCCCCCGACAGCTGCCTGGGGTCCGGGGCAAAGAGGCCGTCCGGGTCAAGGGCCGGCCGCAGGCCGGTGGCGTGCCACGCGACCGAAGGGAGCGCCCTTGAAGCGGGCGGCCGGCTCCGGATACTGGGCCGCGAAGGGGGGCCGGGGGAACCGCGCAGCGGGGCGCCCGGACCAGAAGAACGCCGCGCCGAAGGCGCGACCGAACCCGCCGCCGAAGGCGGCTGGCGGGGAACCCGCCCGACAACACCGCCGCGCCGAAGGCGCGACCACTCCCCCACCAACCCCCGGCAGCCAGCGCGGCCGGAGGTGGCGGTCGAAATCAGAAGGGGGCTTTCTCTCGCTCCTGGTCGGTGACGGCCGGGGCGAGCAACGGGTGGACGGCCGCGATGCGCCGGAGACGGCTCCGGGCGTCGGCGCGGGCGGCGGGGCTCCGTGACTCCAGACTGGCCTCGGTGAGGTAGCGGGCGAAGCTGGCGAGCGCGGCGTGGCTGGGCAGGATGATTCGGCGGGGCTGGAAGACTGCCGCCCGGTCGCCGAGTCGGAGTCCGGCGGTCCATGCGCCGTAGACCTCGTGCTCAGCCGGGGTGAGCGGCTGGCGGCCGGAGAGGCGGGCGTCGATCCAGTCGGCCAGGTAGCCTCCGACCTCGACGGTGGCGGTCACGCTCGCTCCAGGGGCGCAGAGCCGGGTCCAGCGGTTGATCCGCGTTTCGAGCACGGCAAGGCGGTCGACGGCCGGGCGCAGGCCCCCGGCCTCCCGGGTGGCTCGGGCCAACTGATGGTCGGCGGCCGAACGGAGGTAGCGGGCCTGCTGAGCGTGCCGGTGGCGATCCAGCCGGTACTCGTTGACGATCTTCTCTCCGACTTCCTTGGTGCGGGCGCGGGCTCGCTCGATAGCCAACTCGTAGGTGCTCCGGTGGAGTCGCTCCCAAGGGTCTCGGTCGGCGGGAGCACCGATCGGGGGAAGGCTGATGCCCTCGTAGATCCACGAGTTGTAGCCGGCGAGTCGGTCGGTGTACCCGCTGGGGCTCTCGTGCGGGTCGTAGCGACCGGAGACGAAACGCAGTCGGGTGTAGGCGTCGGGGTCGTCGCCCTCCCCGGCGGCGGCCTCGGGGTACAGGGTGATGGTGCCGGTGACGTGAGGTGCGCGAACGGTGTAGTAGGTGAGGCCGGTCTCTGCGTGTTCGACCTCGTAGCGCAGCAGCAGACGGGTGGCGGTGTAGGTGGTGATCAAGAGTTCTCCGGGGTGGGCGGCCGGGCCATGGCGGCCCGGCCGGCCCGGGTTGGCATCAGCTTCGGGGGGTGGTGGGCCTGGGCAGGATGGGCGGGATGCCGTGCTGTTCGGCGGCCTGGTTGATGGCCTTGGGCAAACGGAGCACCACGACGGATTGGAGCCACAGCAGGCCGACGATGGCGGCGAGCAGCGGGTAGGTGATGAGGAGTTGGTCCCGGAGGGTGCAGACGACGGCGGCGGCGATGATGGCCAGGACGGCGGCGAACATGCCGCGTTGGATGATGTTGATGGTGTGGGTCAGCTCGCCCGTGGGCGGGGTGGTCGGCATGGTCGGGCCTCTCTCGTCGCTGGTGGTCGGTTGGCAGTTCGGGGCCGCCGGGCTGGGGCCCGTGCGGCGGGCTCGGGGCTCACCCTCCCACGGGTACGTGGCCGTAGTAGAAGGACGGCAGAAGGGTCAGCAGGGGCTTGGGGCTGGCGGGGTGGGCGTCCTCGGGCCAGTCGTCGTCGCGCGGCATGGCCGCGCTGGTGAGCAGACAGTCCACACCCATGAACTCCCGCCCGACCCACCGTGATGCGTAGACGGTCTGCGGGAGCCACGACCGGTCGGCGACGCGCCGGACGGGGGCCAGCATGGCCTCGGTGAGATCATCGGCCGTGGGCGGGAGCGCGTCGGGGTCGCGCCACCGCCAGACCGGCGGAGCGGCGCCCGCCGCCGCCGAGGGAATCGGGTTGTTGCGCACGGCCCAGCGCACGAACGGCAGCTTGGGGGCGTAGCAGAACTCACCGGGGGCGCGCCCTTCGGAGAAGTAGCGTTCGTACCTCAGGCCCTTGCCCCGGTAGCGCCAGACCAGCCGGAACTCTCCGCGACCGCGCGCCGCGTCGGCGGACAGCTTCACCACCCATCCGTCGCCGGTGTTGGTCTCGTCTGCCGGGGACCATGTCGCCTCGGCGGTCCAGCCGTGCTGGCGGGCGTAGCCAACGACGTTGGCAACGTTGGCGGGCGTCTTGGTGGGGGTCGGTCGGGCAGGGTCCGGAGTACTGACGGGTGCGGGCCAGGTGGTGCTCACGCAGTCCTTTCGTCGACGGGGTTGGGGGCCGGGCGGGCGGTGTCCGCCCGCCCGGGGTGATCAGCTGGCCATGGCCGGGGTCGGCCAGGAGCCGACGGCGGGCGGGGTGGTCGGGGTGGGCGGGGCCTGGAGGGGCGGCCACGTCGCGTCGAACGCGCCCGGCGCGGCCTGGGCGGGGGGCGCACTCTGCTGGACGGGGCGGCTTCCGGCCTTGGTGACCTCGACGGTGGCGAAGCGCATGGATGCGCCGACCTCGTCAATCTGGAGTTCGGTGTAGACCTGGCGGGGTCCGTCGGCCGGCTGGTGGGTGCGCTGCTTGAGGACGCCGGTGACGACGACGCGCGCACCCTTGGTCAGGGACGCCGCGATGTGCTCGGCGTACTGCCGCCAGGCGACGCACGGCATCGAGATCGAGTCGCCGTCCCGGTAGGTGCGGGTGGAGCTGTCCCATACCCTCTCGTTGGCGATGACGGTGAAGACGACGCGCGCTGCCCCGCTGTCGCTGTACTTGAGCGTCGGGGTGTCCGCGAGGTTCCCGACGAGGGTGATCTTGGTTTCGCCTGCCATGGTGCCTGCTCCTCTTAGCGTTCGATCCGGGCGCCGCCGCGCGGGCCCAGGGTGATCCGGAGGTCCGGACCGTTACCGAACGGCACTCCCACACCAGCCATCTCCTCCGCGTCCGCGAGCATGTGCTCGTCGGTGATCACGTAGAGGTCGGCGTACGACTGCGCGGTGCAGCCGCTGTAGGGGTCGCGGGCCTTGGTCCGCAGCCGGTCCGCCGCCTGGCGAACCGACGTGACGGGTTCGGGCTTTCCGCCGCCGGAGAGCGGGTCGGTGAAGTACGCGATGTAGCGCGGGTTCATGTCGGCCCTCCGACTGTGCCGTGGTCTCTGCCTGTTGGCCGGGGGTGCCATCCCCTCCCAACAAGAACAATATTACCTCACTAGGGGTTTTCAGTCAAGTCATAGGGCGTGGATGCGCGCACGGGCCAGACGACTGACAGACCGTCAGATCAACGGGCGCACCTCCCCCGTCCCCCCGACAGCTGCCTGGGGTCCGGGGCAAAGAGGCCGTCCGGGTCAAGGGCCGGCCGCAGGCCGGCGGCGCAGCCGCGCGAAGCGCCCTTGAGGCGGGCGGCCGGCTCCGGATACTGGGCCGCGAAGGGGGGCCGGGGGAACCGCGCAGCGGGGCGCCCGGACCAGAAAAGGCGCCGCGCCGAAGGCGCGACCGAACCCGCCGCCGAAGGCGGCCGGCGGGGAACCCGCCCGACGACACCGCCGCGCCAAAGGCGCGACCACTCCCCCACCAACCCCCGGTGAGGACCACCCCTGCCCCGGCCTCCCTGTAGCCTGCACAGTTGGGCGCACATTGCCAACGAGCCCCAGCAGATCCAAGAGGCGGAATCCGTCTTGGATCTGCTGGGACTCGTCGGCAATGGCGGTCTTCGGTTAGACCACTTCATTGGCGGTCGGGCTGAGGCTGCTTGCCGCCCGGTTCGATCGCCGGAAAGGCCGTCGAACGACGTGGACTGGAACGCCGCAACCCTGTTTCTGCTGGCCGCCTTCGGCATCCTCAGCCTGGCCATCACGCAATTGATCGTGTTGGTCAAGCAACTTCCTGAGCTTGTTGAAGCGCTCCGGAAGCTCCGCGACTCCTTCAGGGGAAGCGGCGGTGGTACCCCGTGATGCTGCGGGTCCTCTACCCTGGAGGTCCGCTGCCCTCCGTTCGCGGGGTGCTGTGGTCTCTGGCCGGTGGATGCGTGCCAACGCCTTTCGGGGTACCCGCTCGCGGGTGTGTCCACCGGCCTTCCGCTTGTCTGCGGTCAGGGGCGGATGGTAGGCGGGTTGGGCGCCGGAGCCGGCGGAGGCTGGATCAGCTGCACCGGATGCACAGCCCTGGTGGTGGTCGGCGCGGCCCTGGTGGCCGGCTGGTCGACGGTGAGGTCGGCGAGCATCGCACGGAGCGGGCCCGCGTTGCCGTTGAAGCTGGCGATGCTGGCGAGGGTGTTGCGGTCGGGGTCGAGGCGGGTCCAGTCGATCGGATGCCCGGCGTCGACGGCAAGCTGGCCGAGGAAAGCCCGCTGCGCCCGGCCGTTGCCCTCGCGGAACGGGTGGATGGCGTTGACGTCGCCGTAGAGGTCGGCCAGGCCGGTGAGGAATTGGTCCCGGTCGAGTCCGCGGAGGTGGTTCTGGCGGCGGGCGAGACGCCCGAAGGTGTCGGCCGCGAAGTCCGGGATCATCCGGACAAGGCAGAACTGGGTGTTGCCCTTGGCGATCTCGATGGAGCGGACCTCCCCCGCCCACGGGTAGATGCTGCCGAAGGTCTCGCGGTGGAAGCTCTGGAGGTGGGCCAGGTCGTAGCGGCCGGGGATGGGCTTCTCGGCGATCCGGGTGAGGCGGGCGGCGGTGATGTCGGCCTCTGCGGCGGCGAGGGCTTGGGGGTCGGTGATGCCGAGCCGGTTGCGGAGGACGCCACTGGCCGGGTCGGCGTAGGGGTCGGCCATCGTCAGGGGGCAGGCTGCTCGGTGGCCGACCCCGGCGTGCGGTGGCGGGCTTCGGCGCGCTGTACCAGTTCGTCGGCGGTGATCTCACCGGCCGCGTACTTCTCGGCGTCGGTGAGGTAGTCCGCGCCGGGGGTGAGGCCCTCGGCGCGGACGGAGCCCGTGGCGGAGGAGACCGCGCGGCGGCGTTCCTCCGGGGTGGTGACGGGGTGGTGCATCGGTTGCTCCTCGTGGTCACGCCGGTGGGCGCGGGTTCTCTCATCAGCGTACGTGGCCTGCGGTGGTGGGGCTGTGGTGCTCGGGTCGGGCGGCGGGACGGTCGCGGCAGGCGGTCGGCTCCGGGCGGCGAGAGCGGGCGCGGGGGAGGGGGCTCGATGCCCCCTCCCCCGCGGTGCCGGCCGCCCGGCCACCCGGCCCGTGTCACCGGGTCGGGCGGCCGGTTTCAGGCGGCGAGCTGCTGGTGTTGTGCCAGCCACTCGGCCAGCGGCGGGGTGCTGCCCGCCCTGCTGGCCGCTTCCTCGATCACGGCTGCCTGGACGGCCGCCCGGGTCTTCTCCGCCGTAATCCTCTCCTGGAGCTTGGCCGCCTCCTCCTCCAGTTTGCTGATGGCCCGCTGGTGGTGGCGGTGCCGGGCGGGGGCGTGCTGCTCGTCGTGCGCGCGGCGCAGCTCGGCTGCCCACGGGCGGGACAGCATGTGCCGGGTGAGGGCGTGGACGATGGCGGCGGTCCTGCGCTGGGTGCCCTCGGGCGCGCTGGGGCTGTAGTGCCCCCCGTTCTCGCGTCGCACCACCAACCACCGGTGCTTGGTGGGGCTCATCGACTCGGGGTGGAAAACTGCCTGGTCGGCGAGCTGGACGCCGTAGACGGTCGGGGCGTCCTGGTAGTGCTGGGTGAACGGGCTCCGGTCGGGCTTGCCGTAGGTGATCTGGATGGCGTTCGCGTCGCAGCAGCGCGTGTAGTAGTGGCCGGACTCCCACCCCACGGTGATGGTGCCGCCCAGCTCCGCGATGCGGTAGAGGGCGGCACCGATCTCCCAGTCCAAGGTGATCGTCGCGTGCATCCGGTAGCCGCCGCTTTCGGTGACGACGGTGACGTACTGCGGGCCCGTCGGCCGGATGGTGTTCATGCTGCCACCGGGATGAGCGCCGGGGTCACGGTGTCCTCGAAGCGGGGCAGCGCCCCGGCCGCCAGCTCCTCGACGGTGGGGAGGTTGGCCCATTGGCGCGCCGCGTGCCGGTAGGCGGTGGTCCAGAGGTTGAGCTGGCTGGTGAACGCTGCCTCGTCGGTGACCACCGTCAGTAGACCGGCGACGCTGACCCGTAGCTGCGGGGGACGGGTCGGGCTGAGCTGCGCGGGCAGAGCTTCCACGACTGCTTGGGGTACGGGGCGGTCCAGCCGGAGGTGCCCGGAGAGCTGTCCGTCGGACTCAGGGACGGTACCGGACTCCGTTCCAGCGAACAGCCGGGCGGCCCGGTCGGCGGCGCTGGTCCACCCCTTGTATGCCTCATAGGCGGGCTGCGGGTGGGCCAGGCGAACACGGACGGACGGCATGGTCAGCAGGATGGTGCGGGCAATCAGCACCGCGTGGGCTTCGTGGTGACCTGCGAGGTGGACGGCGAGATCGGTCCGGACGGTGGGCGGTCGGTGGTCGATGGTGGCGAGGTGCAAACGCATGAGGGCCTCCGGCTGGGTGGTGGTGTGGTCGGCAGAGCCGGGGGTGTCCGGTGCCATCGGGCACCCCCGGCGGTTGATCAGAGGGAGGTTCCCCTCACCTGGGGTTAGGCCGCAATCGGCTCGTTGATCTCCGGGTAGAGCGCTTCCCAGTCCATCTCCTCCAGATCCTCCGACCGAGTGCTCGTGACTGCTGCCAGGTGTCGACTCAGCTCGTCCAACACCTCGTCGTCGTCCTGCTCCTCGTCAGCGGCCAGCTCCTGCTCGTCCAACACCTCGTCGTCGTCCTGCTCCTCGTCAGCGGCCTCTGCTGCGGCCCGCGCCTCGGCTTCCGCGATCTTGGCCTGCCAGACGGCCATAATCTCGGCTTCGGGCTCGGTCAGCTCGTAGCCGTAGGCCGTGAGGAAGTCGAGCCACTCCAACGCGGCTTCCTTCGCACCCCAGCCGGCGAGGGCCTTCCGGACGGCTCCCTCTCCTCGAACCGCAACGGCAGCCAGCAGTACCAGCGGAAGACGCGCCTCAGCCATCCGGCGGGTGAAGCGCTCGAATCGGTCGGTGCGGTCGTCATCGCCCGGCGCGTTGAGATACTCCAGCACCTCCGGGCTGGTCTCGTCCGCTCCCAGCGTGTAGAGCAGCCGGAGAACCTTCTTCGTCATCCCCTTGGGGACCTTCTTGGAGCGGCAGAGCTCCTGGATGTACTCCACCCGCACCTCCCGGGAGATGGCCAGGGCCTCCCGGCGCTCGCGGTCGGCCTGCTCCGCCGCCGCCTTGGCGGCCGTCTGCTCGGCGCTGAGGAAGCTGTACGAGCCGGAGACGTGGTGCCCGTACTGGTGAGGGTCTCGGCACAGGAACGTGGCCTTGACCTCCCCGGCCTGGTGCTCGTTGAAGAATGCGGCGTGCCCGGCACAACCGGCGTGGGCCTCGGGCGTCAGGACCACACCATCAGCATCGGCAAGGCGACTGACGGCGACCTCCCGCGAGCCCTTCCAGCTGAACCCCTGGGGTTCACCAATCATCCGGACGCCCGCCGCAGCGAGCGCCTGTACGGTTTCCGCCCGCAGAACAGCCCGCTCCGCCTTCTTTCGCTCGTCCTTGATCGCCCAGCTCAGGCCGTGCCCGTTCTCGATCTTGGCGAGGAGTCGCTTGTACGCCTTCGGGTCGTCCTCGAACTCTGCCAGCGCCTGCGCGTCCTCGAACGTGAGCTCTCCCTTGTCGACGGCGGCGCGGGTCGTCTTCGGCATCCCGGCCAGCGCGATCGACGCGCGGACCTTCTTCGGGTCCTGGGCAACCCGAGCGGCGATTTCGTCGGCATCGAGACCGAGCTCGATGGACAGTTGCGCGTAGGCGTCGCCGATCTCGCTTTCCTTCATATCCTCCCGGTGCATGTTCTCGATCAGCTGCGCGATGATTCGCGCCTCTTCAGCCGTGAGGTCGTTGCGGACAATGACGTCGACAAGCCGCCCGGCTTCGGCCGCACCCTTGGCACGCCGGTTGCCGAGGATGATCGCAATCCCGTCCTCGTGCGGCGTGGCGATGATCGGCTGGAGAACGCCGTTCTCCGCGATGGATGCGACGAAGTCGGCAGTCAGTTCGGCCTTTCGGACGTTGCGGGTGAACGTCAGCTCCGCCGGGTCCACATCTTCGAGCAGCACCTTCGACGGAGCCTCGGCGGGCTCGGCGGGACTATCGGCCGGCTCGGCATCGAAAGCGGCGGTCAGCTCGGCCAGCTCCGGCGAGTCCATCTCGTCAGCCAGCAGCTCAATGGGGGCAAATGCGGTGGTCACGAATCCTCCAACAGGCGCTTGGTCTCTGTCTGCTGGTCAGGGGTGCCATCCCCTCCCAACAAGAACAATATTACCGCACTGAGGGTTTCTGGTCAAGTCATAGGGCGCGGATGGGCACGCGGGCCAGAGGACTGACAGGCCGTCAGATCAACGGCCGCACCTCCCCCGTCCCCCCGACAGCTGCCTGGGGTCCGGGGCAAAGAGGCCGTCCGGGTCAAGGGCCGGCCGCAGGTCGGCGGCGCAGCCGCGCGCAGCGCCCTTGAGGCGGGCGGCCGGCTCCGGATACTGGGCCGCGAAGGGGGGCCGGGGGAACCGCGCAGCGGGGCTAGGTTGGAGGGGGCTGGTTCTGCGGTGCGTGGTCAGGCAGTGGTGGGGGCATGGTTCGTCTGGCGGGGCAGGCGCTCGCCGACGTCGTACTGGGCGGCCTGGAGGAGGTAGGACTCGCGGTATCGGGTGGCGGGTTCCTGGGCCATCAGCTCGGTGTGGGTGCCCTGTTCGACGAGGATTCCGTGGGCGAGGACGAAGATGTGGTCGGCCTTGGCGGTGGCGCCGAGGCGGTGGGTGATGAGGACGACGGTGACGCCGAGGGCGGTGAGCTGGCGGATCTGTTCGAACGTCTCGACTTCGGTTTCGGGGTCCATGGCGGAGGTCGGTTCGTCGACGACCACGAGGGCGGGAAGCCGGCCGTGGGCGTCGGGGGTGGTCAGGCGCAGGTAGGTTCGGCCGAGGGCGGCCTTCTGCCACTGGCCGCCCGACAGGCCCACTCCGCCTTCGAGCCCCTTGGCGATGAGGGTGTCCCAGCCGCGGGGCAGTTCCTCGATGACCGGGTTGAGGTCGGCGTACTCGGCGGCGGCCTCCAGCTGCTGCTGGCCGCAGGCGACTTCGGGACGGCCCAGGAGCAGGTTGGCGCGCAGGGTGAAGGACCAGCGCTGGAAGTTTTGGGCGAGCAGGGCGACGCTGCTGAAGAGCTGGTCGCGGTCGGCGGTCGCGGTGTCGATGCCGTCCCACCGGACGCGTCCCTGGTGGGGCTGGTAGACGCCGCACAAGATGTTGGCCAGGGTCGACTTGCCCGAACCGTTCGCACCCACCAGGGCGATGACCTTGCCCCGGGGGATGGTGAGGGTGACCTTGTCGAGGGCGGGAGTGTCGCGGCCGTCATAGGTGAAGGAGACGTCCTCGACGGTGATCGTCTCGGGGCGTTCGGGCAGCGGGGTGCCGCCGGTGGGAATCGCGCGGCGGTGGCCCTCACGGCGCAGCCGGTCGAGGTCGCGGACGAACAGCGACTCCTCGTACAGGCCGTTGATCTGGGAGACGAGGCCGCCGATGCTCGCCGAGCCGGTGCGGATGGCCACCACGGCGGTGCCGGCGGCGGCGAGCGGGATCGCACCGTTCATGACGAGCGAGCCCAGGAGGGCGAACGCGCCGACGGTGGCGGCGCCGGCCAGCGCCGCGGAGAGCAGGTCGGTGCGTGCCCGGGCCCCGGCGAGGCGGGCCTGTTCCTTCTCGGCCGCGCGGGCCATCTGCTCGTAGTGGTGGAGGATGAACGGCCCGGCGGCGTGCACCCGCAGCTCGGCCGCGGAGTACGGGCGGACCAGCATGTCCGCGAGCAGGGTGCTGGCCCGGTTGTGCTGGAGCCAGGCCCGGGTGGAGGCGTAGTGGCGGCGGGCGGTGCGTACGGCGCCCCAGCCCCGCGGGGCGGCGATCAGCAGCAGCATGGGCAGCAGGGCGGGGTGGAGGACGGACAGGACCCCGGCGGCGGAGGCGAGGCCGAAGACGGCGGTGAGGACGGAGGTGGCCTGGCCGATGATGTTCTGAAGGGACATGGCGCCCCAGCGGGCGCTGTCCACCTCGGCGAGGAACGCCGGGTCCTCGATGGCCTCCAGTTCGGAGCGGCTGACGATGCCCAGGAAGTCGAGGGTGGCCTGGCGGAAGACCGCGGGCTTGAGCCGGTCGCCGGCCCACCCGGAGGCGGCGGACAGGCCGGAGGACAGGCCCGCGATCACCCCGACGGCCACGATCGCAGGCAGCGCCGCGCGCAGCACGGCGGCGACATCGCCGGGGGCGAGCAGCGCGGCCAGCGCGTGGTTGGTGGCGATCAGCGCCACGGCCGCGGCGAGGCCGCGCAGTACCTCGGCGCCGACCAGGGTCACCAGGGCGACGCGGTCGGCGTGCCATGCCATCCGCCCGGCCAGGCGCAGGAAGTGCGGCATCTGCCGCGCCACCGCCCAGAACGTGACCTTGCCGCTGGCCAGCTCGTGCTTGGCCCAGCCGTAGTCGTAGCGCATCGGCCCGCCGAACAGCAGTTGCTCGCTGTTCGGGGCCGAGTCCGTGGGGGGCGTGGGTGTGCTGGTCACATACTCCCTTTCGTTGAGGCGGTGGGACGTGCTGCTCGGTGTCGGCGGGCCGGGAAGCACTTGGGATCGGCCGGTGCGGGTGCGGGCGGTCGGCGAGCGAAGGTTCCCGTGCCGGCCGGTGCCGGGTCACGTCCCGGCGAGGCGCCGCTGTCCGGAGCCGGGGCCGAATCCGTGGGTGGAGAACGCGGGTTCGCCGGCCAGGTACGCCTCCACCGCCGCCTTGGAGGTCGGGAACATCGGGCTGGGCAGGACGGCGGTGATGGGGTGCCAGCGCACCTCCAGGTGCTTGTCCGGCTCGACGTTGACCAGCGTGCCCGTGAACTCGCTGGTGGCGAAGACGAACAGCAGGAACCCGCCGAGCCCGTCCCAGCCCTCCTTGGCCTGGATCGTGTGGACCAGACGCAGATCGCACGGGCGGGCGATGAGGCCGGCCTCCTCACGCAGTTCCCGGGCGGCGGCGTCGGGGATCTCCTCCCCGGGATCGACCTTCCCGCCGGGGACCGTCCATGCGGGGTGCGGGGTCCAACTGCGCTGGGCGTAGTGGACGGTGGCGATCCGGTTGGTGATCAGATCGTGGGCGATGACGCCGACCGACAGCCTGCTCGTCTCGTGCATCGGGACTCCGTAGTCGTCGAGGGAAAGGCGGGTGGAGCCGGGACTACTCGGCCCGGCCCGGGGAGGTGGGGAGCAAGGCCATGAAGCCGTCGACGGGCTTGAAACCGAGGCTTCGGTAGAGGGGGACGCCGGCTTCGGTGGCGCGCAGTTCGATGGAGCAGCCGTGCTGAGTGATCGCGGCGACCAGGGCGCTGGTGACTGCGCGGGCCAGGCCCTGGCGGCGGTGGGCGGGGTCGGTGACCACCGTGTGGATCCTGGCCCACCGGCCGGTCGGGTAGGCGGGGCCGCAGTAGCCGCGGTAGACGATGCCGATGGCGCAGGCGGCGAGGCCGCCGCCTGGTGCGTCGGCGACGTAGGCGAACAGGTCCGGGTCGGTGCCCAGTCGTCGGCGCACGTCGTCGCGGAAGGTCGCTCGCCACTGGTCGGTGACCGGTTCGCCGGTCAGGACCGCGACGCGCAGCCGCAGCAGCTCGTCGGCGTCGTGCGGCGTGGCGGCGCGGGCACGCGGATCGGGTGCGGGCACGCGGATCGGGTGCGGGCACTCGGGTGCTCCTTGTCAGGGGGAGGCCGGCGGCGCGAACGCGGCGGCCGGGCGCTGGCCTCAGTCGTCCAGCGTGGGCAGACCCGTGAGACCGGTGTCGTGCATCACGCGGTCGACCGTGTCGTGGAGGGGGCTGTCACAGCCGACGACGGTCTCGATGCCGCCGGGCAGGAGGTCGTGCTCGCGGTACCAGTCCCGCAGCTCCCGCTCGGTGACCCGCGTGAGGTACTCGGCATCGGTCTTCGAGGCATGCCGCGCGAGGGTCTCGTGGAACGGGACGTCGAGGTAGTAGCAGCGGGAGACACCGCGGTGGTCGCCCACCAGGCCCGTGAGCATGTCCCCGTAGTGGTCGGCGTACAGGATGCCTTCGATGATGACGTGGTAGCCGGCATCGAGCGCGTAGCGTGCCACGGTGTCGATCAGGCCGATGTTCGCGCCGCCGGGCCGGTCGCGTTCGCGCAGCACGGTCCGGCGGAGGTTGTCCTGCGCGACCAGGGCCAGGCCGCGACCGAACCGCTGCCGGATCCCGGCGGCCACCGACGACTTGCCGCTGGCGGAGTTTCCCCGGACGACAACGAGGCGGGTCTCCTTGCTTCCCGCCATCACGCGGCCGGCAGCAGGTGCCGGGTGGCTCGGGGTGCTCATGTCGGCCGGCCGACCAAGTGGACTTTCACGACCAGCCTGTGAGCCATCGGATTTCTTCCTCTCGAAGCGGCGGAGAGCGGATATGAAGGGTCGCCCGGCCGGATCAGGGCGCTGCGAAGCCGCGATCGGGCATGTGATCGCTTGTCGTATGTGAGTGCGTCGGCAGGTGTTCCACCGTAGGCGGCTGGGCGGGGCCGTGTCGGCGTGTCGCGTCGGATGACACACGATCCGGTGAACGACCCCAACTCGCAGGACTGATTGGGATGTTGTTGATCGCCTCGGGCACTGTGCCGGGGCTGCGCCGAGCCCGGCGGGCCGCGGGGCCGGTGAGCGCTGGTCACTGGTGCAGCAGGGCGAGGAGCCGGTTGTGCAGGCGTTCCTCGTCGCGGGTGGCGCCCAGGTTCCGGTACTGGTCCTGGCTGGCGGTGTACCAGTTGACGGCGGCTTTGGTCTGTCCGGCGCGTTCGGCGGCCTGTCCGAGGTACTCGATGGCGTGGGCCGACCAGTGGCGGTGGCCGAGGTGCGCGAACTCCTGCACGGCGATGCTGATGGTCCAGTTCGCGGGGTCGTGCTGACCGGCGAGGGACTGGGCTTCTCCCAGGAACACCCGCGCCCTGGCCACGTTCAGTGGGTCGGGCGGGGTGAGCGATTCGAGGTCGGTGAGGGCCTGCTGGAGCAGCGGGATGCCGAGGTCGGTGTTGCCCTGGCGGGCGGCGGCGGAGCCGAGGAGGATCTCGGCGAGGCCGGTGCCGCGCCGGTCGCCGAGGTCGGCGTAGAGCGTGATCGCACG
The DNA here is from genome assembly GCF_040685395.1 of Kitasatospora sp. NPDC088779. Lineage (NCBI taxonomy): Bacteria > Bacillati > Actinomycetota > Actinomycetes > Kitasatosporales > Streptomycetaceae > Kitasatospora > Kitasatospora sp. NPDC088779. The sequence continues at coordinate 218,468 of NZ_JBFBHW010000011.1, forward strand.
GGTGAGTTCGGGTTCGGCGGCGGCGTACTGCTCGGCGTCGTAGAGGGTGGCGCCGATGCCGGCTGTGCACTGGGCGATGCGGTCTTCGTCCTGGTCCTCGGTGGCGAGGGTGCGGCCCTCCTCGTAGAGCCGCAGCGCCTCTTCGTGGGCTCCGGTGCGCTTGTGCGAGATGGCCAGGGTGGTGGTCATCTCGTAGATGGCCAGGCGGTGGCCCCAGAGCCGGGCGAAGCCGAGCCCGAGCTTGTGGCAGGGGACGCTCAGGTCGGTGCGCCGCAGGCGGTGGAAGAGCGGCCACAGGTCGTGGACCAGGACCACGGCCGCCTGGTGCTCGCCGAGTTCGCGGGCGGCGGCGAGGGCGGGCATGACCGCGGGGGCGATGGCCTCCAGCCAGTCCTGCGCGGCGCGGTCGCCGGTGATCGGGACCGGCTCGGCGGGGTGGTGGCGGTGCTGGCGCGGCAGGACACGGTGGTGCGGGGTGAGGCGCTGGACGGTGTCCTGGGCGGTGGCGATCAGGTGGTCGAGGTAGCACTGCACGACGCGCCGGCGCGCGTCGGCCGGGTTGCGGATCAGTTCCCGGACCTCGGGGCGGATGCGGTAGACGTCGCCGCGCGCGCTCTGCCGGTCGGTGTGCTCCAGCAGGTGGCGGGCCGCGAGTTCGTGCATCAGGTGAAGGGTCTGTCCGGCGGGGGTGGCGGTGGCGGCGGCCACGGCGAAGTGGTCGAGGTCGGGCGCGGGGATCAGCGCGGCGAGCCGGAGAAGGCGGGCTTCTGGCTCGGGCAGTGCGGCGAAGGCGACGGCGGTGGTCATCGGGACGCTCTCCAAGGTGGTGGTGGTGGTGAGGGCGGGGTGGGAGACGAGAGGGCGCGAGGGGGTGAGGACGGCCTCGCCGGCGGCCAGGCCAAGGGCCAGAGGGTTGCCCTCGCAGGCGCGGACGAGGGCCTCGGCGGCCTCCGGCTCCGCGCGCACCCGGTCCTCGCCGACGATGCGAGCGAGCAGCCGGACGGCGTGGGCGGGCGTGAGCGGGGCCAGATGGTGGTGGTGCGCGCCGTGGGCGGCGAGCGCGGGCATCGGCGACCGGCTGGTGACGACGACCAGGCAGGCGGCGCTGGCGGGGACCAGCGGCAGGACCTGCTCGGCGTCGGCGGCGTCCTCCATCATCACGAACAGCCGCCGGGTGGCCGCGATGGAACGCCACAGTGCCTGCAAGTCGGCTTCCTGCCAGGGAAGATGCCCTCCGCCTTCCCCGAGAGCGCGCAGCAACGAGCGGGCGGTCTCGGCGGCCGGCGCCGGGCCGCCGACGCTTCCGGCGCGCAGATGGACGAGGAGCTGTCCGTCCGGGTACCGCTCGGCATGCCGGTGGCCCCAACGGGCGGCAAGAGTGCGCTTGCCGACCCCACCGCCCCCGGTGATCACGATCACCGGGGCGGCGCCCTCCGGCAGGTCATCGAGCAGCCCGTCCAGGGTGGCCACATCGTGCTCGCGGTCGGTGAACACCCGGGGGACCGAGGCGAGTTGCCGCGGCACCGGCCGGGGCGGTGCGCCAGGGTGGAAATGGACATCGCCGACCTGGCCGGCCTGGACGACGGCGCCTGTCCGGGCATCGGTGATGCGGTTGGACACGAACGGCACGGGGGCGGCCATCAGCAGCCCCTCTGTCGCACACCCGCCACCGTGAGCGTGCCCTGCTCCCGCTCGGGGGGCGCCCCGGCGGGAACGGCGCGCTGGGCCGGCAGACGGGCGCCGCCGCAGGCGGCCAGCCGCAACGCCGTGCCGACCAGGGCGAGGTGGGAGAAAGCCTGGGGGAAGTTGCCGACCTGGCGCCCCAGCCGCGGGTCCCACTCCTCGGCGAGCAGGCCCAGGTCGCTGCGCAGCGCCAGCAGCCGGTCGAACAGCTCGCGGGCCTCCTGCACCCGGCCGATCATGGCGAGATTGTCGGCCAGCCAGAACGAGCAGGCGAGGAAGGCACCCTCGTGGCCGGAGAGGCCATCCACGTTGTTCCCCGACTCGTCGTGGGTCGGGTAGCGCAGCACGAAGCCGTCCTCGGTGGACAGCTCGCGCTGGATTGCCTCGATGGTCCCGATCACCCGCTTGTCGTCCGGCGGCAGGAAGCCGACCTGGGGAATCAGCAGCAGCGAGGCGTCCAGCTCCCGGCCGCCGTAGTACTGGGTGAAGGTGTTGCGCTCCGGGTCGTAGCCGCGTTCGCAGACGTCGGCGTGGATCCGGTCGCGCAGCTGTTCCCAGTGGGCGAGTTCGTCGGCGGTGGTGGTGGGACGACGGCGCAGGAGGGTGATGACGCGATCGATCGCGACCCAGGCCATGACCTTGGAGTGGACGAAGTGCCGGCGCGGGCCGCGGACCTCCCAGATGCCCTCGTCCGGGTTCTGCCAGCGGTTCTCGGTCCAGCGGGCGAGGGCGCGCAGCAGGGTGTCGGCGCCGTTGGAGGGGCCGAGGCCGGCATCCTCGGCGGCGAGGAGGGCGTCGGTGACCTCGCCGGCGACGTCGAGCTGGAGCTGGCCGGCGGCGCCGTTGCCGATGCGGACCGGTCGGGAGTTCTCGTAGCCGGGCAGGTGGTCCAACTCCTGCTCTTCGAGGTCGCGTTCGCCGGACAGGCCGTACATGATCTGCATCCGGGCGGCGTTGCGGCCCAGGGTTCCGAGCAGCCAGATGAGCCAGGTCTCGGCTTCCGAGGTGTAGCCGAGGCGCGCGAGGGCGGTGATGGTCAGGGCGGCGTCGCGCAGCCAGGTGTAGCGGTAGTCCCAGTTGCGTTCGCCGCCGATCTGCTCGGGCAGGGAGGTGGTGGGGGCGGCGACGATCCCGCCGCCCGGGTGGCACAAGGCCTTGAGGACGAGCGCGGAGCGCACGACCGCCTTGCGGTAGGGGCCTTGGTAGGTGCAGCGGGACGCCCAGTCGGTCCAGAACGCGGTGGTGCGGGCGAGCGCTGTGCGGGGACTGCGCAGGTCGGGCGTCGGGTGGTAGGAGGTGCACCAGGTGAGGGTGAAGGTGACGACCTCGCCTGCGGTGATGGTGAAGTCGGCGCGGGCGCTGGCCCTGGCGACGGCGTGGAAGGGGCCGTCGAGCCAGTAGGAGCCGGGATGGGCGGTGGCGCAAAGGCGCGCTGCGCCGTTGTGCGAGGTGCGGGTGAACAGCGGAGTGACGGCGCCGTAGCCGGGGCGGGCCCGGAGCATCGAGGTCATCGCGACGGCGCCGCTCAGGCCTTCGACGATCCGAACGACCTGGGGCGACCGGATGCTCTCGGACGCCCCGGTGCCGATGGGCATGAAGTCGACCACCCGCACCGTGCCGCCCGGGGTGTCCCACTCGTGTTCCACGACCATGGTGTCGGCGCGGTAGCGGCGCCGGTCGGCTGCCGGGTGAGCGCCGTCAGCGGTGGGGCCCAGGCGCCAGAGGCCGTGCTCCTCGGTACCCAGCAGGGCGGCGAAGACGGCGGGGGAATCGAACCGGGGCAGGCACAGCCAGTTGATGGTGCCGTCGTCGCGGACGAGGGCGCCGGTGGCGGTGCTGCCGATCAGGCCGTGGTCCTCGATGAGGGACCGCGAGCGACGCGGGAAGACGGGGGTGGGCATGGCGATCCTGACGGGGTGAGTCGGTGAAGCTCAGACCTGGGTGGCGGCCGGGGCGCTGAGATGGTCGAGGGCCGCGCGAACGGTGGCGGCGAGGCTGGTGGCAACGGCCAGTCAGGGCATCGTGCCCAGCAACTCGGCGTGGATGAACCGCTGCGCGCGTTCCTCCCGGTCGCAGCCGACGACCAGCGCGGTGCGCGAGCGGTGGAGAACGTGATGCTGGACGTCGCGCACGTGCTGCGCGCCGGTGGGGCACCACAGGAGGACGGCGCCGAAGCGCCTCAGGTTGTGCTCCTGCCAGCCGAATGGCGCTGCCGGCCAGACGGCGGGCTGGGGGTTGAGGACGGTGCCGGTGAAGCCGGCCGCGTCCAGCAGGGCGACGGCGTTGCTCTGCCAGCCCGGGCGCCCGGCGCCCGAAGGGTCCAGGTACAGCGTTGGGCTGCCGTCGGGGGTGAAGTGCTGTGGGTACTCGACTAGCTTCATCGGGCACCGTCGGAGGCGGCGGCGGGGCCGGGGCGGCCGAGCAGGAGGACCATGACGACGGCATGGGTGCGGGTCTTGGCGCCGAGGGCGTGGGTGGCCCGGAGAATGACGCGGCCGATGGTGTCCGGGTTGAGGCCGGTCATCCTCGCGACGGCGCGCACCTCGTGGGTGGCGAGCAGGGTGAGCACCTTGTGCGCGATCGGGTCGAGTTCCGGGAGCCGGTCGGGCAGGGCCGCGCGCAGCTCGGCGACGTCAAGGCTTCCGGAGGTGATGAGGTCGACGATGGCGCGGGTACGGTCGGTGCGGCCTCGGCGGCGCATCACCTGCGACATGTGGTTGGAGGCGGTGCTGGCAGAGCAGCCGAGCAGGGTCGCGACGCCGTCGTAGGTGTTCCCGAGGGCGAGCTGCAGGGCCACGTCGTGCTGGCGCTGGCTGAGCCCGTTGACGGTCTTGGGGACTGTGCGGAGGGAACCGAATTCGGCCAGCAGCACACGGCGTGCGTTGCTGGCCCGGGCCTCGCGCAGGGTCAGTTCGGCCGCGATGACCAGGCAGCCCTCGACCGGGAGCCTGAGAGCGCGGGCCGCCGCCCGGTAGGGGTTGGTTCCCCGGTCCCGGTGCTCGGCCGCGCCGACGGAGGCGGACCACACAGGGGGGACGCGCTGGGCGGTGAGCATGTCGCTCACGTGGCGGCCGAGCCGTTCGGTGACCAGGGCGCAGGGAACGGCCATCGAGCCGGCGCGCATCAGCAGCCGCACAAGCGGGGCGGGAACGGTGGCCGACACGGGGGCGCCGGTGGCCAGGAGGAACGGATCGGCGCCGCAGCGGCGACCGGCTGGCAGCTGGACGAGGGCGCCGGCGTCGACGATGACGCCCGAGCGGCCGATCAGATGGCGATCCAGGTCGCGGGTCGCGATTCCGTCGGCGGGGTGTACGTCGGCAGGTCGTAAGGTGCTCATTTTCCGTCTGGGGTTGTCGGGGCGCGGCCCTGGCCCGTAACGGCCGCCATGGGGTGGTGCGGTGAAGCGGGTGCTCAGCCGGCTGGCCGACGCGGGCCCAGCGGCGAGGGACCGGTCCGGCGTTTCGGCGCGGAACGCGCGGCGATCAGGCGGTCGGCGGCGCCGACCTGGGCTCCGAGGAGGCCGCAGACGAGGCCGATCGCGGCCCGGCCGCCGGTGCGGCGGGGGTTCACGCAGCTTGTCCGCGGGGCTCGGTACGGAGGAGCGGTTCGGCGGGCCACGTCGGGTCGACGTCGCTGAGGAGGACCAGACCGGCCAGCACGGCGGCGATGCTCCCCTGGATCTGGGTCCGCACTCCCAGCCAGGCGCGCAGGTCCCGGCCGTAGCCGCGCACGGTGGCGGCCGTGACGCCGAAGTCGGCCGCGAGTTCCGGGGCGGTACTCCCGCCGACCCAGCCCACCAGGACACGGCGGAGCCGCTGGGGGAACTGGATGCTGACGGCGAGCGCGGTGCAGGGCTCCGAGGTCTCGGTGATGATGCGCTGGGCGGCGCCCCAGGCGACGAGCTGGGACGCGGTGCGGGTCCCGGTGGCCGTCAGCAGGTCCTTGACCGCGGCGTCGACCTCAGTGCGCTCCCAGGGGAGTTCGGGATCGGCCGTGATCGTGCGGACGGTGGACTCGGCGCCGAGGTGACGGAGCAGACGGACTTGTTGCCCGGTGAGGCTGTGGGCGGGAAGGGCGGCGGTGGCCATGATGCTTTCTCCGGTGGTCGGCGGGCGGTTCACGGGTGGTTGGCGTCCGGAACGCCGCTCTGGCCGAGGCGGTCCAGCAGGTGGGGCCCGAGACCCTCGGCTCGGCCGGTGCCGACGACCAGCACGAGGTCGCCCTCGGCGGCCGTCTCGACGAGCCGCTGTGCGGGGTCGGGTTCACCCGGGCCGGACCGGACGCGGTGGACCGCGCTGCGTCCGAGAACTCGGACGGCCGCCCGCTCGACGGCATCCAGCGGGTCCGGTCCGTCGTGCTCGGCCAGCGGGGTGCTGACCGGCAGGAGCAGCACGCGATCGGCGCCGCCGAGAGCTGCGCCGAGATCGTCGGCGTGGGCACTGGTTCGGGCGATGCCGTCCGGCTCCAGGACGACCACCACATCCCCTTCAGTGAGCATCCGGGCGGCCGTGACGTCCTGGGCGATCTCGTGCGGGTGCCGGGCACGGGAATCCGCCACGGTGATGCCGGACCGGGTGCCGAGCACGGAGAGCGAGCGCTCGACGCCCCGGAAGGAGGCAAGGCGCTCCGCCATGGCCTCCGGGCTCTCGCCGGCGACGAGGGCGGTGGCGATGGCGGCACACACCGCCAGGGCATGATGGCGACCGGTGACCTGGACCGTGAACTGGTGCTTCATGCCCTGGTGGTGGAGGGTGAGGAGGTGCTCGCCGCCGAGCCACCGGGGCGGGAGGACCCAGACGTCGGCGCTCTCGTCGAGGCCGACGGTCACCACGGTGGGGCCGGGCCGGTCCGTGAGTCTCTCGTGCACGATCTTGGCACCCTTGTCCCACAGCGGCAGCACTACGGTGGTGGACGAGCGGGCGAGGGCGGTGGTGGCGTTCAGGGCCTCGATGGTGTCCTCGAAGTGCGGCTCGTTCCTGGAGACACTGGTGATCAGCGTCACCGCGGGTTGTGGACGCCGGTACGGGGTCGCGGTGCTGGGACGGTAGCTCCAGGACCCGAGGGGAGCAGCCTCGTGGGTGGTGGTGTCCGGGCACAGGTCTACCACCAGCCGCCGGTCGCCGCCGTGCCCCGGTGCACGGTTCTGAGCGGGTGCGTTGAGGATCCAGCCGGTGTGTCCGTCGTCCAGCGCGGCGGCGAGCACCGCCGCCGCCGTCGCGGTGCCGTGGCTGCCCCCGACGGCCACCAGCTGCCGGCCGAAACCCGAAGCCAGCGAGGCGAGCGCGTGCGCGCGGGCGAGAACCGGCAGCTTCAACTGCTGCGCGCGGTCGAGTTCGGGGTGCGGAGCGGCCAGGCCCCCCGGCCACACCACACAGGTCCGGTCCTCGCGGACATGCCGGGTGTCGAAGCCGGGCGTGACATCGACCCCGGCCGCGCGCAGCCGGGCCGCAGCGGCGCTGTCCTGGTCAGCGGGCTCGATGCTGCCGGTGACCTCCAGGCCGCGGGAGGCCAGCCACAGCGCCAGGCCCTCCATGCCGGGAGCGGCGACGTCGACCAGGTGCGCCCGGGTCAGCACGTCCGGCCGGTCGGGGGCGGGCTTCGCGTCGCCGTTCGCGCGGGGTCGGACGGTAGTGCCCATGCAGATCCTCCAGCAGGTAGGGGTGAGGGGTGGGTTGGACCGGGCCGGCCGCGGGCCCGGGGGTTTGGCGCCGCGGCCGGCCCGGGGCTCATGCCTGGGTGAGACCGCGCTCCAGCTCGGCGTCGGTGACGCGGGCGGCGTGGTGGTCCAGATCCAGGTGGGCGACGCGGGCCAGGTGGGCGACGACCTGCTCGTCGAGCAGCTCGCCGGCCAGCACGCTGGCCTCGAACGCAGCGACGGCCTCGGACAGGGATCGCGGTACGGGCTCGGCCTGGCGATTGAGGTAGGCATCGCCGGAGGTGGCGGGCGGGGGCTTGAGGCCGCCCTCGATGCCGTGCCGGATCCCGGCCAGGACGGCCGCCAGCGCCAGATAGGGGTTGGCGTCCGCACCGGGCAGCCGTACCTCCAGCCGCAGGCTGCGGCCGTGCCCTACCACCCGCACCGCGCACGACCTGTTGTCCCGCCCCCAGGCGAGCCGGGCCGGAGCGAAGGAGTGGTCGGCGAAGCGCTTGTAGCTGTTCACGTACGGCGCCCACAACGGGCCGAGGACCGGCAGCACAGCCAGGAGCCCGGCCACCGCCTGCTCGCCCAGCTCCGACAGGGCGGTCCCGTCCTCGGGGGCGGAGGTCAGCACCGGCCGGTCGTCGACGTCGTGCAGCGAGACGTGCAGGTGCATCCCGCTGCCGACCCCGGTGGCCGGCGCCGCCATGAACGACGCCGTCAGGCCCTGCTCGTCCGCCACCGTCCTCGCGGCATGTTTGAACAGCAGGTGCTGCTCGCACGCCGCCGTCACCGGCCCGTAGGGGAAGGTGACTTCCAGCTGGCCGTGGGCGCCTTCGGCCTTCACCGCCTCGACGGGCAGGCCCGCCTCGGCGAGTACCTGCCGCAGTCGCCTGGTGAACTCGCGCACCGGCGCCGGCAGGTCGAGCGCGTAGTCGCGGTTGTCCCAGGTGACGGGACGAAGCCCGCGCCAGCCGGCCGCCGCTGCATCCCGGGCCGAGCCCTCGTAGAGGACGAACTCCGTCTCGACGCCCACCTTCGCCGTCAGACCGAGGCCGGCGAGGCGCTGCTGCTGTTCGGCCAGTACGGTGACCGGGGCGAGCGGGTGCGGCCACGACTTGCTGACCGGATCGGCGAGCACCAGGGCGGTGGACGGCAGCCACGGCAGGACGCGGGCGTGCCGGGTGTCGGGCAGCAGCCCGATGTCACCGAACCCGGACTCCCAGGAGAACGACCCGGTCGCGGGTGCGGTCATCCCGAGATCGGTGCCGATCACGTACCCGCACATCTCCGGGGCCAGCCGCCCGGACTCAAGCCGCTTCACCAGCCCGGCCGCGTCGAACTCCTTGCCCTTGAGCCGGCCCTGCACGTCCACGGCCGCCAGCAGCACCGTCTCGATGCCGAAGTCGTTCACCAGTTGGCGCAGCGGCCTCGTCGGCGAGGCCGTCGCCGGGGCGCCAGCGGTGCGGTACTGGGCGGCGCGCAGCTTCACCATTCGGCTGGTGCGTCGGCGACTGGTCACACGACCTCCTCGGTCAGCTCCACCAGCTCGGCCGACCGCTGGACCGGCGGCGCGTACGAGCGCCCCGCGCGGATCCACCACGCCCACGCCAGCACCAGCACCGCCAGGAGCGCGATCGGGGCGTAGTTGAAGGTGTCGACGGTCACCGGGTAGCTCTGCGGCAGGCACACCAGCACACTCACCACAGCCACCCAGCCCACCGCGATCCACCCGATCAACGGCCCCCGGCTGCCCAGGTTCCACGGCCCGGGCCGAAACCTCCGGCCCCGGCGCAACCGCAGGTAGATCGGAACCGCGTACGCCGGCGTCATCCCCACCACATTCACCGCGGTCACCGCGCCGTACGCGGTCGTGCTGTACAACGACGGCAGCGCCAGCACCAGCGCCGCCCCCACCGACAACCACACCCCGGCCACCGGCGTACCCGTACGCTCCGACACCCGACTCCACAGCGCCGAACCCGGCAGCGCCCCGTCCCGCGAGAACGCGAACACCATCCGCGCCGACGCCGCCGTCTCCGCGTTCCCGCAGAACAACTGCGCCACGATCACCACGACCAGGAGCACCTTCCCCCCGGCCGTCCCCAGCGCGTCGATGAAGATCTGCGCGGGCGCAACGCCGGTGCTGCTGCCGAGGACAGCGTCGTAGTCCTGGACGGCGAACAGCATGCCGGCCAGCAGGACGGCGCCCGCGATCCAGCTCACCCAGATCGAACGGACGATCCCGCGAGGCGCCGACACCGCCGCGCGGGTCGTCTCCTCGGACATGTGCGCGCTCGCGTCGTAGCCCGAGAACGTGTACTGCGCCAGCAGCAGACCGACGCAGGAGACGTAGATCGGGTTGCTCCAGCCGGTGTTGTTGACGAAGTGCCCGACCACCCAGCCGGCGTCCTGGTGCTGGCTGGGCACGATCGCGAGCGCCCCGACGATCAGCACGACGCCGCCGATGTGCCACCACACCGAGATGCTGTTGAGCACGGAAACCCGTCGCACCTCCGGCAGATTCAGCAGCGCGTGGAGCAGCAGGACGGCCGCGAAGATCGCGAACAGGCCGCCCGGGGTGGGCTCGTAGCCGAACTGGAGGTTGAGAAACGCCCCGACGAAGGAGGCGGCGCCGTAGTCGATGCCGCAGATGCCGCCGATCAGGCCAAGCAGGTTGAGCCAGCCGGTCACCCAGCCCCACCGCGGCCCGCCGAGCTGGTGCGCCATGAAGTACAACCCACCGGAAGTCGGGTAGGCCGAGGTCACTTCGGCGAGGGCCAGGCCGACGAAGAGAACCATCGCCCCGACGCCGATCCAGCCCCAGAACATCACCGCCGGCCCGCCGGTGTTCAGGCCGAAGGCGAACATCGTCATGCAGCCGGACAGGATGCTGACAACGCTGAAGGCGACAGCGAAGTTGCCGAACTCGCCCATCCGCCGGACAAGTTTGGGTTCGTAGCCGAGTTGGCGAAGCCGATCCTCGTCGGTCGGCGGCGCGGCGTGGGCGGGGGACATCGAGGCAGACCTCCGTGCGGGAGAAGTTGAGCAGTGAGTAAGAGGGTCAGGCGAGGGCGGTCGCCCGGCCGGCGAAGGCCTGCTGCCGCGCGGTCAACAGCAGCTCCTCCGCCCGATCCGAAGACTCGGCCACCAGGCTCCACGGCGCCCTGGACGCGAACTGGCCCAGCACCCCGAAGACCTCGACGGCCGCGTCCATCCGGGCCGACGCCCACAACGCATGGGCGAGGTAACTGAGATCGACAACCGGCCAAGACCCTGGCTCCGAAACGGCCCAACTCTCGTACGCACGCTGCGCACGGGAGAAGTGCGGCTCACGCAACCACTGCCGGAGCACCACCGCGTTCCGCCGAGGCTCGTTGCGGTAATGGTCGACAGACAGGTACAGCGGCAGAGCGGCGAGCGGCGACCCGAACGCAGCCGTCGGCATCACCACGTTCACGAAATCGGCCGCCGCCGGCCGGTAGACCCGCTGCCAGTAGCGCAGCATCCGGTGGTGGGCCTCCCGGTTGCCGGGATCGCGCCGCAACGCCTCGTCGAGCAGCCCCCACGGCCCGGGCGGAAGCATCGGGTCCGACGTGCCGTGCCGATGCTCTGGCCGCTGCCTGGTGCGATCCAGGACGGCCAAGGCGAGCAGGCACACCCACGGCACAGGATCCAAGGGCACCGCCCGAGCGGCGGCCCAGCACGACTCGCGGGCCTCCCACTCCAAGCGCTCGGCCCCCGGCGAGTCGGCCCCGGCCGCGGCCAGAGCATGCTCGACCAACACCCGGGTCCGCAGGACGGCCAGCCCCGGATCGTCCGGGTCCTCGCAGGCCCAGTCGCTGAGCACCGTCGACCGCGCCGCGACCAGAGCCAGCACCTGCGTCCGAGAAGTCCACAGACCGCTCTGCCGCGCCGTACTGGCCAACAGCCGCTGCGTCGACAGCCAGCGCCCGGCCCTCAGGTCGTCCACCGCGCTCCGGAGCCCATCGTCGAACCCGGCAGGGTGGTAGACCGGCTGGGACTGAGCAGCAGCGCTGGGCGCGGGTGGCATGACCTGTTCCCCCTTCATGGTCCGCCGGGACGGCAATCCGCGTGCCATCCGAGGGACCGAACCCATCGGAGTGAGGGTCGGCGGACAGCTGGGTGCAGCCGGCGGTCGGGAAGACGAGCGAGAGGTGAATCGCTCACTTCGCAAACTGCGATTCGGCGATCGGCCACCTACTGTCGTGGTCTGGCTGGATCAGCGCCACGACAGCGGGGTGCCATCTCGCGTGTTCCGAGGTCACCACCCGGCCATCGGGGTGCCATCTCGTCAGATAGGCCACTGGGAAACCGCTTTGTCGGGTATTGGTAGAGCGGGTTCCCGCCGTGGTGGCGGCCGGGCCTGGGTCGAAACCACTGGGGGCGGAGGCGTGCGACATGGCGAGCAGGACGCTACTGGGCGCTCTGATCGAGAAGAAGGGATGGGAATTCCCGGATTTCCATCGGGAATTCAGAAGCGCTGGCAACGAACTGGCGCGCACCCTCAAGGACAACCGGTTTCGCGACCTGGACATGGCGGAGAGGACGTTCAGGCGCTGGGTCGCCGGTGAGGTAAGCCAGCCGACCGCCGTGTTCGTGCAAACGATCCAGCACATGTTCGACAGACCGATCGCCGAACTCCTGGCCGCGCCGCGCGAGGGCGACCCGACCGCACTATCCCGGCAAGACCTCGAAAGGGAACTCGCGATGACCGCACGCGAAGCATCCGACCACGCCGCTTCCGTAGCGTCCGCCTTCCTCTCCGACCTGTCCATAGACCAAGTCGAGGAAGACGTTCGCCGCCTCGCCCGCACCTACAACAACCGGCCGCCGTTCGACGTCCTGCGCGAAGCCCGGCAGCTGCGGACGGACGCCGAGTCGCTCCTGGACCGCACCCACATCCCCGAGCAGAAGCAGCAGCTGCTGATCGCAATCGGCCAGACGACGGCCCTGCTTGCCATGACCGCCTTCGACCTCGGGGCCCTGGGCGAAGCCACCAGGCTGGCCCGCTCCGCAGGCATGTACGCCGAAGTCACCCGCTTCAACCCGCTGGCCGCATTCGCGGCCGGAACGCTCGGCATGCTGGCCTACTGGGAGGGACGGCCCAGCGAGGCGATCCGCCACATCCGCCAGGCGCAGTCCTTCTCCGGCGTCGGTACAGCAGGCCGCGCGCGCATCGCCGCTATCGAGGCCAGGGCCTACGGACACCTCGGCGACCGGCAGCGGGCCGCCGCGGCCGTCGAGCGCGTTCTCGACCCGGGAGCCGTCGAGCGCGACGACCTCCACGACGAGGTGGCCGGCGAGTTCCTGCACGGCCCCGCCCGCCTCGCCCGCTCGCACGGCAGCACTTTCCTCCGGCTGCGCGACGGCGCCGGAGCCGAGCAGCACACCCGGTACGTCCTGGAGCTGCAAGCCGAGCTCCCCGACGCGCAGCGGATTCCCCGGATCGAGGCGGAGGCACGGGTGGACCTGGCAGCCGCCCTGATCCTCGGCCGCGAACTGGACGAAGCCGCCGAGGTGTTGAAGCCCATCGCCGCGCTCGCACCCGACCGCCGGGCCGCAGGCCTGGTCGATCGCGTCGTCCATGTCGGTCGGCTGCTCACCACGGAACCGGTCGGGAACTCGCCACTCGCCGGTGCGATCAGGGAGTCGCTGGAGGAGTACACCCGGGTCGCCGCGCCCCGGCAGTTCGGCACCAGCACCGTACGGCTGGCCATCGAGTAGCACACCGCCACGGCCATCAGGGGTGGGGTGGGGGGGCGGGGGTCGGGGGGGGCGCCACCCCCAAGAAAAGGGGGGGC